>CAYFSA010000012.1:1270-32956 GCA_964345605.1 uncultured Ectothiorhodospiraceae bacterium | reverse complement strand
TCAGCTGCGCAGGGTGTTCGAGCAGGCCGCGCCTGATTTCGATACCCACGCGGTGTTGTATCAAGAAATCAATAGCCGCATGCTCGAGCGTCTGCAATGGATCAAACTGGCGCCCGCCCGCATCCTCGATGCGGGCTGCGGCACCGGCGCCGCCATCGGCGGCTTGCTCGCCCGCTATCCCAAGGCGCGCCTGATCGCCCTGGATCAAGCACCAGCCATGCTGGCGCGGGCCCGCCGACGGGGCACTTGGCGACGGCGGCCCCAGGCCGTTTGCGCCGACCTGGTTCAGTTGCCTTTGGCCGACGCCAGCATCGACCTGGTCTACGCCAATCTGGCCTTGCAGTGGGTAACGGATTGGGCCGCGGCCTTCGCCGAATTACGCCGGACCATCCCGGCGCATGGCTTGCTGATGTTCAGCGTGTTTGGCCCGGACACGTTTGCGGAGCTGCGCCGCAGTTGGGCGCGGGTCGACGATGCGGTTCACGTGGCGTCGTTCATGGATATGCACGACATCGGCGATGCCCTGGTGCAGGCCGGCTTTGCCGAGCCGGTCATGGATATGGAAATGCTGACCCTGACCTATGCGGATATGCCGCGCTTAATGACCGATCTGCGCGGTATGGGGCTGCGCAATGCCCTGGTCGGGCGGCGCCGGAGCCTGACCGGCAAGGACCGTTTGAGTCAGCTCGAGGCCGTGTACGCCGAGCGGTATCGCCAGGCGGACGGGCGGCTGCCGCTCAGCTTCGAGATCGTCTACGGCCATGCCTGGGTCCCGAATGCCCCGCCGCCCGGGCGCAGCAACCCCGGCGGCTACCCAAGCATCCCCATTGTCCCCTTATCGAGCACCGGTTATTGACAGCCTGTTCACTCCCCCACCGGCCAGCATCGCCATTTCGCCCGTCAGGGCATAATGGCCAGCCGGCGAGATGCTCAGTTATAGAGCACCCTCGGGAGATTGCCGTTAACTTCAACCTCGATACCGGCCAGTGTCCGCCGCTTGACCCAAGCGTCCATCATCTCGATGGGATAATCCGCATGCACTTGAGTATGCATGCCGATGCGCAAATGATCGTTGAGCTTGAACAGCAACGGATCGAACCGCAGGAATAAACGCGTGTCGCCGACCTGCAAGCCGGTGTGCTTGCCGAGGATCAGCCCTTCGATCCAGACGGTGACACTTAAGGTTTCGGCATCTTCGCTGTGGCCCTCGTAACCGAGACCCCTACTTTGCTCCTGCCAGGCGCGCGGCGGTGTGGCCGCATCGGCTTCCGGCAGCGGCATGCCCGGCTTGTAGCTGCGCGGACTGCGGGCCTCGGTGTGAAAAGCGAACTCGGGTGGGAGATTCGTTTGCACTTGGCTGGTAATTGGGGCTTGTTTGGTAAACATATTGGGTTCCTGCTTTGGACTATTAGACATTGAATGCGGGTCTATCTCGGCATCGTTCCGTATAGGGTCGTTGCTGGATCGCTCGAATTGTTGACTGAATTGCTGTTGGTGGCGCAGCGCGGTTTTCACGCGGGCACGGAATTCGGATAGATGAAAGGGCTTGCGGATGAAGTCGGTCGCGCCACTTTCGAGGCTCTTGGAAAGATGGCGCGGATCGTTGTTGCAGGTCACCATGATGATCGGCAGATTGAGTTCAGAAAAATGCTCACGTACCTGCTGACAGACCTGATTGCCGTTCATGCCGGGCATGTAATAGTCCAGCAGAATCAGATTGACGCGCCGGCGGGCCAGGGCCGATAAGGCTTCCTGACCGTTTTGGGCCTCCAGCACTTCATCGGCGTGCTCTTCGAGGGCGTCCTTCATCAAGGCCCGGATTCGGGATTCGTCATCGACCACGAGCACCGTCGTGCTGGTGGATTCCTGCGCGTGCATCTGTGCTGCCATGGCTACCCCTGCGTTTATCGCATCGGCTTGGTGAATGATGGGGCCAGCGAGTCGGGCCCCGTTGCCTATTGACTAGCGCGGTTCGGCTCGGCTGTCAGACCAATGGCACCGCGCAATTCGGCCATTGTCAGGGGTTTGGGAAGGAAACTCTCGGCACCGGCCGCCAGCATCCTGGCCCGGTTTTCCTCATTGAAATAGCCGGTGATGGCGATCACGCGAATATGACGAGTCAGTGCGTCGTTTTTGATCGAGCGACAGACCTCGATACCGTCAACACCAGGTAACATGAGATCGAGCAAAACCACGCTCGGCTGAAATGTATGAATTTTGTTACCCGCCTCGAAACCGGTTTGGGCGGTGTCGATGTCCACCTCGTCACAGGATGCCAGCAGGGCATCGGTAAGAAAGGCGGCGACATGGGGATCATCCTCGACGATCAACACCCGCAATTGCTGGCTGCGGTCGGCCTGTACGGTGATTTGGTACTGCTGCGCGAAGCGCATAACATCTTCGCGTCGATACCGGCGGTGTCCGCCGGGCGTGGTTTCGGATGCCAGCTCCCCGCGTTGCGACCATAAACGCACTGTCGCCGGATTCACCCTGAGCAGCGTGGCAACTTCGTTCGGGGTAAGATAGGCTTTGTCCTGGGTTGTCGATTTCTTCATCTCGGAACAGTTGGCTTGGGACCGACTGGCTTGGGACCGACGGCCGCCGGCCCGCACTGTTGCTGAGTCGCTCGGCAAACCGCTCACTTGAGACCGCATAACTTGCCACCCCCTGTCACCGGACGACAGCGTCAGATCGGACCTCGGTACTGCGCGGCCTTGAGCGTTCAAGTCGCCACACCTCGCTAACCATGCGTTTCAACCTCCAATTATAGCAGCTATTGCGATTTTTGCGAATTAGTCCCGACCAGGGCCTTCATCTAATTGAATTAACCCATATAAATCATTATCTTATGTGTAGTCTCCGGGTAATTACGGACGCTGGGATCAGCGCTGATTGATGCATATCAACTCGATTGCTTGCGCAAGCACTTGAATTTTAATGGCTTTAATCGCTCTAATAATTACTGCGAGTGATAATGATTGACTTTTGCTTTATTATGCAATTTTTCTATCATGTCCAATCATGACGATCACCCCACGCCTATTGCCCGCGGCGGATCATGCCGGGCCGGTGTATCGCCCTACGCCCGGGCCGTGTTAGCGCTGATCTATGGCGCGATTCTGTGGGGCCTTTATTGGTGGCCTCTGCGCGGGCTCGATGCAGCGGGCCTGCCGGGGCTTTGGGCCGTGGCCTTCATCTACCTAGGTGCTGTCCTGGTAGGCTTGCTCTGGGCCCGTCATCAGCTTCCGAGTGTTCGGCGTGCGCCCGGAACCATGGCCGGCATCGGCTTGAGTGCCTCGGTCTCGGGCACGGCACTGAGTATCGCCCTGCTCGAGGGACACGTGGCGCGGGTACTGATCCTGTTTTATCTGACCCCGCTGTGGTCGGTCATTCTGGGGCGCTTGTTCCTGGGCGAGCGCCTGCAGCCCATGACACTGCCGGCCCTGGGCCTGGCATTGCTGGGCGCCCTGCTGATGCTGCTGCCGTCGCAGGCGGCGGCCCTGGCATTTGCAGGCGCCGATCTCCTTGGCCTGTTAGCAGGCTTCGCCTTTGCGCTGACCAATTTGCAAGTCCGCGCGGCCCAGCACTTGCCGGCCAGTGTCAAAAATCTCGCGGCCTGGTATCTGGTGCCCGCTGTCGCAGCGGCTTGGGCACTGTGGTTGGAGCAACCGCTACCGCAGGCCTGGTCGGCCATAGGGGTGGCGCTGCTGGTGGGCATGGTCTGGATGAGCAGCATGGTGGCAGCGGTGCAATACGGAGTAACACGGTTGCCGCTGCAGCGCTCTGCCGTGATTTTGGTCCTCGAACTGGTGGTGGGCACCGTCTCGGCCGCATTACTCGCGGCTGAGACCCTGGCCCTGCGGGAATGGCTGGGCGGCCTGCTGATCGTGCTGGCGGGCCTGCTGGTGGTGCGTGCGCCGCGCTGCCCAGCAATGCCACCTGGCCACCTGGGCAAAGCCGGCCAAGACGGGCAGAATAGCGGCTTATGATAAGCTGGATTAGCGTACCACGATGCTGACCTACACCCTACGCCGCTTGCTGCTGATGATCCCGACCCTGTTGGGCATCACGCTGGTGGTGTTCGCCATTATGGCGGCTGCACCAGGGGGGATCAGCGCCCAAGCCCTGATCGAGGGCCAGAATCTCGAACCCCAGGCCCAACAGGCCCTGACCGACTACTACAACCGCTTATACGGGCTGGACCAGCCGCTGCCGCTGCAATATCTGCGCTGGCTAAACAATGTCTCGCCCATGGGTTTCGTGTTCGACGAGCAGGGGGATATCACCGGCTTTTCCCTGTGGAAAGGCGCCGATTTGGGCGATAGTTTTCGCTACGGCCGGCCGGTGGCCGACTTGCTGGCCGAGCGGGTGCCGATCACGGTCCTGCTCAATGTCCTGTCCATCCCGTTGATTTATGCCATCGCCATCGCCGTCGGCGTGCGCGCCGCCACCGAACGCGGCGGGGCCTTCGATATCGGCTCGAGCGTAACCATGCTGGCCCTGTGGTCGGTGCCGACCATGCTGACGGGGGTGCTGCTGATCGGCTTTTTCGCCAGCGATCAATACTGGCACTGGTTCCCCACCGCCGGCCTCAGTCACCGCGAGGCCCTGAGCATGCCGTTCATGCCGCATTGGTCGAACCCACTCGATGCCCTGCGCCTGCTCGCCGGCGGCCTGCTCGGCACGGCAATAGCCGTCGGACTCGGCCTGAGGGGCGGGCGCTGGTGGCGAACCGTTGGCATGGCTCTGGGCGGCGGCATGGCAGGTTGGCTCATGGTAGGCGCCCTGCCGCAAGCCAATACCTTGGGTTATAGCGTCTTGATCTTGTTGCTCGCAAGCCTCGGTGCCGGCATCGGTTATCTCGGCTATGGGGTGCTGCGCGTCGCGGCTATGGCAACTATCGGCCTGGTGGGTGGGCTGCTCCTGACCGCACCGTGGCTGACCGGGGAATTCACGCGGGGCTTTTTGCTGGATCGGCTCTGGCATCTGGTGCTGCCGGTAGTGTGCCTGGCCTATGCCGGCTTCGCGTTTCTGTCGCGCCTGACCCGCTCAGCGGTGTTGGAAAACCTGCTCGCCGACTATGCCCGTACCGCGCGCGCCAAAGGCCTGGCCGAGCGCGATGTACTCTGGCGCCATGTCTTTCGCAACAGCCTGATCCCCTTGATTACGGTGGCGGCCAATTTGCTGCCGGCTTTGCTGATGGGGTCGGTCATCGTGGAAAGCATTTTTTCCATCGACGGCATGGGCAAGCTGGCGGTAGAAGCCGTCAAAGACCGTGATCGCGAGCTGGTCTTGTCGATCGCCCTGATCAGCGGCCTGCTCAATCTGCTCGGCTATCTGCTGGCCGATATTGCTTACGCCATCGTCGATCCGCGAGTGAGCTATGACTGAGACGATGCCGGCGACTGAGCCGAGCGGTGGCCTGGCGCATCAAATCGGCCGCGAAATCACCCGCCGCTGGGGGGCGCGCTTAGGCCTGACCTGGATTGGCCTGTTGGTCATCCTAGCCGTGTTCGCGCCAGTGCTGGCCAATTCCCGGCCCCTGCTGCTCAGTGCGGCCGGCCACTGGCAGAGCCCGGCCCTGGCCGCGCTGTCGGTAGTCGATGTCACCCTGTTGGTGGGCTTTGGCGTGGGCCTGTTCGCGCTCTGGCGACGCTGGCGCCTGGTACGCTCGCTGGGCGTACTCGCCCTCAGCCTGGTGCTCGCCGCGAGCCTCGCTAGTCAATTCCTGACCCCGCCGCAGCTCACCGTCTATGAACAGTACCGGGAAGCCGAGCGGGCCGGGCATTACGATTGGGTGATCGAAGCGGCCATTCCTTATTCGCCCAAGGACTACCTGCGCGATTACGGCGACACCGGCATGGAGGCGCCGCTGGCCGCCGCCGAGCGCCGTCACTGGCTGGGCACGGACAAACATGGCGCCGATCTGCTCTCGCGCATGATTCATGCCTCGCGCATCGCCCTGGGCATCGGCCTAGTCGCCACGGGGATTGCCTTACTCCTAGGCGTGCTGATCGGCGGCTTGATGGGCTATTTCTCCGGGGTGGTCGACATGCTCGGCATGCGCCTGGTGGAAATCTTCGAGGCCATTCCGCTGCTGTTTCTGTTGTTGACCTTTGTGGCATTCTTCGGCCGCAGTCTGTATCTGATGATGATCATCATCGGCATTACCAGTTGGCCGGGCTATGCCCGCTATGTGCGCGCCGAATTCCTCAAGCTGCGCGACCAGGACTTCGTGCGCGCCGCGCAGGCCTGCGGCCTGCCGCTGCATTCCATCCTGTTTCGCCACATGCTGCCCAACGCCATGGCACCCTTGCTGGTAGCGGCCTCGTTCGGCGTCGCCTCGGCCATCCTGGCGGAAGCGACCCTGAGCTTTCTGGGGCTGGGGCTGATCGACGATCCCTCCTGGGGGCAGATGCTCAACCAAGCCGTGCAATCCTCGAGCTTTTACTGGTGGCTGGCGATCTTCCCCGGCGGTGCCATCTTCCTGACCGTGTTCGGCTATAACCTCCTGGGCGAGGCTCTGCGTGATGCCATCGATCCGCAGTACAAGCGTATATAGCAGCCGGGCCGCGCAACCCGAACCGGCACCGCCATGAGCGAGGAGCGGCAGACGGACACTTCCAGCGCTTATCGAATCCTCGTGGTCTCGACGGTGGGCTTAGGCGTGGGCACAGTGGCGGCCCTTGCCGCAATCGGATTCGTCGATGCGATCCTCTGGCTGAACGAGCGCTTGCTGGTCTCTCCCTACGCGCGGGTGCAATTCGCCGCCCATCCCTTGCTACTTGATGCCGCAACCCTTGCCATCCCGACTTTGGGAGGGCTAGTAGTGGGGTTAATCGTCCATTACGGGGTGCGGGAGCGCCGCGCGCTAGGGCCGCCGGAGGCGATTCTGATCGCCCAGACGCGGCAGGCGCCGCCCACTTTCGGCAGCGGCCTAGCTTCGACCGGCGCCGCCTTGCTGTCCCTCGGGGCCGGCGCCTCGGTGGGGCAATACGGCCCTCTGGTTTATTTGGGTACCTTGGTGGGCACCCTGGTCGGCTGGCTGGAGGCGCATATTCAGAACCTGCGCGCCATTGCGGTAGCCTGCGGGGTGGCCTCGGCGATCGCCACCGCCTTCAACGCCCCGCTCGCCGGCCTGATCTTCGCCCATGAGGTCATCCTGCGGCATTATTCACTGCGCGCCTTCGCCCCCGTGGCCGTGGCCTCGGCCACCGGGCATGTCATCGCCAATGTCATCTTCGCCCGGCCGGCCTTGTTTCGGGTCGCTTTTGAGGGGGTGACGCATAGCCTCGAGTTCGTGTTATTCGCCTTGGAAGGTATGCTTTGTGCGGGCTTGGCGATTGCGTTTATGGCGCTGATCCTGGCGGCGGGTCGGCTGGCCGGCCGCCTACCCATCAGGCCTTGGTTACGGCCGGCCGCCGCCGGATTGGTGCTGGGATTGGTGGCGCTACAGGTACCCGAGGTGCTCGGCATTGGCCAGACAACCCTGCGCTTTGCCACCATTGACGGGGCCTTCACGATGGGGGAGCTGCTCGTGCTGGTCGCCGCCAAACTCAGCTTGACCGCCCTGTGCTTGGGCTTTGGTTTTGTCGGCGGGGTCTTCAGTCCATCGCTGTTGATCGGTATTTTAGCCGGCGCCTGGTTCGGCATGGGCATGCAGGCGCTCTTGCCAGGCATGCAGTCAGGCATCGTGCCTTACGCCATCTGCGGCATGATGGCGGTGACCAGTCCGGTAATCGGAGCGCCACTGACCACGATTATCGTCGTCTTCGAGCTAACCCGGAATTATGATCTGACCATCGCCGCGATGGTGGCGGTCGTGTTCTCCAATCTCATTGCCTACCGGGTATTTGGCCGGTCGCTGTTCGATGTCCAATTGCGCCAACGCCATTTTGACCTATCGCTCGGCCGCGACAAGGCCATCCTCAGCCTACGCCGGGCGGCCGAATTTCTCTCTACCGATTTTATCGCCTTGCGCGCCGATGACCGGGTCGCCACCCTGGTGCATCGACTGCAGGCATCGGGCCGCGCCGAGGCACTGCTCACCGATGCAGCAGGCCAGTATCATGGCCTGGTCAGATTGCAGGATGTTCTGGATAAACCGGATACGACCCCGTTGGCCGAAGTCGTGCGTACCGATGGTGTATGCTTCAATGAGCAAACCTCGCTGTGGGAAGCGATGGCCCGACTGCGCGATTTCATCGGCGAGGCGGCACCGTTGGTCGCAGCGGATGGCCGGCTCCTCGGCACGGTATCCGAAGGTGCCGTGATCGGCGGCTACATGGAAGCCGTTCACGATTTGCGACGGGAGGAGAATGCCGGTGTTTAGGGCGCTCGGCGTTGTGCTCCTGAGCTTGCTGAGCCTGACAGTGGCCGCCGGCGAGCCGACCACCAGCCCCACGCTGACCGTCGCCACTTGGGGCGGCGCCTATGAAGCGGCCCAGCGTGAAGCAATTTTTCAGCCTTTTACCGAAGCAACCGGCATCGACTTGAACATCGTGCCCTATGGGGGCGGCGTGCTGCCGCTGCAGGCACAGGCGACCGGACCCGCTAAGGCCCGCTGGGATGTCGTCGATATGCTGCGCGCGGATGCGCGCCAGGCCTGCAAAGCCGGGTGGCTGACCCCCTTCGATCCGGCTATATTGGCCCCGGCACCGGACGGCACACCGGCAAACCAGGATTTCCATGCCGATGCCATCACCGATTGTTATGTCGCCCAGCTCGTCTTTGCCTCGGTGATCGCTTATAACGATCGAGCCTTTCCCGGTGAGAAGCCGCAGACCATCGCTGATTTTTTCGACCAGCAACGCTTTCCGGGTAAACGCGCCTTGCGGGCAGCGCCGGTGGGGTTGTTCGAGTGGGGGCTGCGTGCTTACGGGGTGCCGCTGACTCAGATTTACGATTTATTGAGCACCGCTCGGGGCCTGCGGCTTGCCCTGCAGCGGCTCGAGGGGATCCGCGACTCGCTTGTCTGGTGGCAGGATGCGGCTGAGCCCACGCGGTTACTGACCCAGGGCGAAGTGACCATGGCCAGCGGCTACAACGGCCGCTTCTTCCATGCGCGGGTTATCGACGGAGCGCCGATATCGATCATCTGGAACAGTGCTTTGCTCGCCGAGAATGTCTGGGCGATCCCGCAGAACACCCCGCACACCGAGCTGGCCGAACGGTTCATCCGCTTCGCCACGGCCAGCGAGCGGCTGGCGGCCATGGCCAATCGAATTGCCTATGGTCCCACTCGTCATTCGGCGCAGCGGCGAGTCGGACTGCATGTCGACACCGAAATTCCGATGCCACCGCATCTGCCGACCGCCGCCCAGCATCTTAAGCAGGCCCTGAAAAAAGACTATGCCTGGTATGCCGCCACGAGCGCCTTGCGGCAACGGCGCTTTGAGACCTGGCAAGCCGAATATGACAATCCGCAGTGACCGTCTAGCATGCGCCCCTGCCCCATGTGCCTATGACAGCTCGGCAACAATATGCTATACCGCATTTTAAGTAGGGCCGGTTTTAACCGGCCCAGGTCGGCTAAAACCGACACTACAACAGGTTTCCGAGTAAGACGACGGCCCCTAATTTTAACCGGTAGGGCCGGTTTTAACCGGCCCAGGCTCCGGACCACACACCTCGACGCTTGGCCGCATCAATGCGGCCCTATAACAACCAATAATCATTGCTGGTTGATGGGACAGCTACGAGCATCATCGGCAGCCATTCAACGGAGGACAAGTAATGGTGATACCCATGCAATTCGACAGAGCCAAGGTAATAGACAAATTGCGCGAACATGGCGTGCGTCCGACCCGGCAGCGGGTCAAGATCGGCGAAGTACTGCTTGGCCGGCATCAGCACGTGACCGCCGACGAGGTCCTGATGGCAGTCGGCCGAGGCCACGGCCATGTCTCCAAAGCCACGGTCTACAACACGTTGCGCTTGTTTGCCGAAAGCGGCTTGTTGCGGGAAATCGTGGTCGATCCGAGCCGGATGTTCTTCGATACCAATTTAACGCCCCACCATCATTTTTATGACATGGACACCGGTGAGTTGATGGATATGCAAGCCGATTGTGTGAGCATCGGCGAGTTACCGCCGCTAGCAGCAGGCATGGAAGTGGCCGGGGTGGATGTCGTAGTACGGGTGCGGCGGCGCACAGAAGAAATATCAGCTCGCGGCGACCAAGCCAACACCATGGCCGCCACTGCTGACGGGCAACAGCAAGGATACGGCTAATCGCCGACCTCTTATGGATGATCTCAGCCGTTTTCCAACCTAGCTTGCGGGCGGGCCGGCCCCAATTGCCTGACCGGCATACGGAGCAACTCAAGCACATCGTCTACCACCATATACAGCGCCGGAATCAGCATCAGCAGGATGCCGGTGGCGAACAGGATGCCGTAGCCTAAGGAAATAGCCATGGGAATCAGGAAGCGCGCCTGCCGGGAAGTCTCGAAGATCATCGGCGCGAGGCCACCGAAGGTCGTCAGGGTGGTCAGCAGAATGGGCCGGAAGCGGCGCACGCCGGCCGCAGCCATGGCCTCGAAGGGCGTGGCGCCGGCCCGGCGTTGCTGATTGGCGTAATTGATCATCACCAGGGCATCGTTGATGACCACCCCGCCTAAGGCAATCACTCCCATGATACTGATCACGCTCAGACTAAAGCCCATCAGCATGTGCCCGAGCACCGCCCCGACCAGGCCGAAGGGAATAGCGATCATCACGATGATCGGCTGGATATAGCTGCGGAACGGGATGGCGAGCAGGGCATAGATCACCAGCAGGCCGATGCCGACACTGCGCACGAAACTGCCCATGGCATCGCGGATACTCGCCTGCCGGCCCTCGAAGCTGTAGTGCAGGCCCGGGAAATCGGCGACCAGCTGCGGCAGGATGTCGGCCTTCAGGGTCGCCATGATGCGGGTGGTATCATCGATGGGCACGACATTGGCAGTGACCGTCACCACGCGCCGTCCCTGCCGGCGGTCGATGGTGGTAAAGGCCCGCTCGCGGGTCACCTCGGCCACCTCGTACAGCGGCGTATAGCCGCCATTGGGTGTCCGGATGAGCAGGGATTCGACATCATGCTCACTGCTGCGCTCGCGCTCGGGCAGGCGCACCAGCAGCTTCACCTCGTTGCGCCCGCGCAGCTGCCGCAGGGCCTCGGCGCCATAGAACGCATGCCGGACCTGGGCGGCGATCGCCTCGGCGGTCAGACCGAGACTGCGGCCGACTTCGGTCACCTGAAAGCTCAGCTGCGGCTTGCCGGGCGTGTAACCGTCATCGATATCCTCGACATGGGCGAATTGCGCCAGGCGTTCGGCCAGGCTGGCACTGGCGCGGTCGAGGATGGCCGTATCGTAATGGCTGAGCTCGACGCTCAACGACGGCCCATGCCCCGGCCCGCCGCGATCCGAGGCAAAGCGCAGGGACTGCAGCCCCGGCAGCGGCCCGGTCGCTTCCCGCCACAGCCGGGTCACCTCGGCCGTAGACAAGGGCCGCTGCCCCGGCGGGGTCAGATACAGCCGCGCATCGATTTTATTTTCGCTGACCCGGGCATACAGACCCTCGCTGAGCTGCTCGCCGCCGTGCTCGGCTGCCACTTGCCGGGCCGCGGCCACCAGCTGCTCGCGCACCGCTTCGACCTTGGCGGCCGCGCTGCCATAGGGCAGGGTAGCGGTGGCCGAGGCGAAATCCGATTCTACCTTGGGCATGAAGATAAACCCCATGCGCCCGCTGATGGGAAAAGCCATCACCACAGCCAGAACGCCGGCCGACACCGCCACCGTGACATAGCGCCAACGCATCGCCAGGCGCAGGAAGGGCCCGTAATAGCGCTCAACTAGCCGGGTAAAGCCATTGCTGAAGCCCTGCTGCCAATGATGCAGGTGCGCCCCCAGGGCCGTGCTTTGGGTCGCTTTCACATGCCCCAGATGCGCCGGTAGGATGAACAGGGCCTCGACCCAGGAGATCAAAAACACCGTGCCGACCACCAGGGGAATCACGACCCAGATCTGACCCATAATGCCGGGAATGAAAGCAAGCGGCAGGAAGGCGATGATGTTGGTCAGGATGCTGAAGCTGATCGGCATGGCGATATCCCGGGCCCCCTGCACGGCGGCATCCAGCAGACTCATGCCCCGCTGGCGATAGGCATAGATGTTCTCACCGGCGACGATGGCGTCATCGACCACAATCCCCAAGGCCACGATAAAGGCGAACATCGACACCATATTCAGGGTCACGCCGAGGGCCGGCAGAAACAGAAACGCACCGAGAAAGGCAGTGGGAATACCGATGGATACCCAAAACGCCAGCTTGAATTCGAGGAACACGGTCAGCAGGATAAACACCAGTCCCAGCCCGATTAGGCCGTTCTTGAGCAGCAGCTGCAAACGCTGCTGATAGATTTCGGCATTGTCATCGGCAATCGCATAGTCGATGCTGCTCGGCAAACCGCTCATGATTTCCGGCAGGCGCGCGCGCACCGCCTGCGAAACCGTCACTGGGGTTTGCGTGCCGATGCGATAGACCTCGATGCCGATGGCGGGGTGGCCGTTGTAATAGCCGTAGCGTTCGGCCTCGGCGAAACCGTCGCGGACCTCGGCGATATCACCCAGGCGTACCAGGGTGCCGTTGGCGTTGGCGATCAGCGGCAGCTGGGCGAATTCTTCGGCCCATTCGCGGCGCTCATCGATGCGCAGCAGAATTTCCCCGGCGGCGGTTTCCACGCTGCCCGCACCACGATCCCGGCTGGCCGCCGCCAGCGTCTGCGCCACATCGCCGAGGGTCAGTCCATGCGCGCGGAGCTGGGCCTGGGGGATTTCGACATGGATCTCGTAATCATTGACATCATCGAGCTCGACCTGACTGATGGCGGGCTCGGCCAGCAGCCCATCACGCACCCGCTCAGCCGCCTCGCGCAGGGTCCAGGGATCGACCTCGCCATAGATCTGCAAATCCATGACATCATGGCGGCGACTGCTCAGGCTCACCCGCGGCTGTTCGATGTCATCAGGAAAGGTCGTGATACGGTCGACGGCCTGCTGCACGTCCTGATAGACCTGCTGCCGCTCGGCATCGGTGCGCAATTCCAGCGTCACCGTACCGCTACCCTCGGCGGCCGTCGACCGGATTTCCTCGATCCCGTCCAGGCCGCGCACGGCCTCTTCGACGGCCAGAATGATGCCTTCCTCGACATCCTCGGGGGTCGCGCCGGGATAAGCGACCCGCACAGTAACCGCATCGAGCTGGAAATTCGGGAACACCTGCTGGCCGATCTGGCTCGCCATGAGCAGCCCGCCGAGCAGACACAGCACCATCAGCAGATTGGGCGCGACCCGATGCCGGGCCATCCAGGCGATCGGGCCATTGCCCAGGGAATCATTCGGCATCTACAGCGACTCGCAAAAACGCTTTATGATGACTATTTTGGATCATTCAACTTTTTCCTGCTGATCCGCCGCCTCCATTTAGCGATTTCCTCCATGATCTGAGCAGAGGACCACTCGACGCCGTGCCGCCGTGCGCAGCCAGAGCACTTCACCCCGGCGCCGAATCGGCCGCTTGGGAATCAGGTAATCGACCGGAAACAGGCGGGTGAAGACCCAGCGGTTCCAGGCAAAGGCCCAGCCGGCGTCGAGGCCGGTGGTGGTGACCGTTAATGAGCCGGAGAACTTGGCCCGATTGATGTGGTAAACCAGGCGCATGCCGGCGAGCTGGGTTTCCATGTCGATATCGGTTATCACGCCATCCAGCGCGGCCCGGTGTGCCTGAAACAGGGCAATGCCCTCGCGGGCACTGCGGGCGCGCAGCATCCGGCCGCCCCGCCCTTGCAGGTCCTGTCCGAGGGCATCGGCATAGCCGTCATTATCATCGGCGACCAGGAAGGTTTGGCCCTGTGGGGGCGCGGTTACGGGCTGCCCGCGCCAAACTGTGGTAGGAACCATGCCGATTCGATGGACTCCGTGGCTACTAGCTTAGTTGGTCTGATGCGTCATTTCGCGACGGATCATACAACTTTTCTAGGAATGTTCCCAAGCGAGTTGATAAGATTTGGCATGATTAGGCGGGCGAGGTTAGCGCCCCTCAAAATTTTCTTAATGCAACAGGAGAATGTATGCAAACCCAGTTCGATTTGATCGCCATCGGCGGGGGCAGCGGCGGGATCGCAACGGCGCGGGCGGCCGCACAGCTCGGGCAGCGGGTCGCGGTGGTTGAGGCCAAACGCATGGGCGGGACGTGCGTGAATGTCGGCTGCGTCCCCAAGAAAGTTATGTGGTACGCCGCCGAGCTGGCCGAAAGCGCGGTGCATGCCTCGGGTTTCGGGGTCGGCCTGACTGCCGGCGGCGTCGACTGGCCGCAGCTCGTCAGTCAGCGCGATGCCTACATCGAGCGCCTGGTGGGTATTTACGAGCGCAATCTGGAAAAGGCCGGGATAACCCCTATCGAGGGGGAAGCCCGCTTCGTCGATGCCCATACCATCGAGGTGGCTGGCCAGCAGTACAGTGCCTCGCATATCGTTATCGCCAGCGGCAGCCGGCCCATCGTGCCGCCGCTGCAGGGCCACGAACTCGGCATCACCTCGGATGGCTTTTTCGAGCTGCAGCAACGCCCTGACCGGGTGGCGCTGATCGGCGGCGGCTATATCGGCGTGGAGCTCGCCGGCGTGCTGCGCACCCTCGGCGCCGAGGTCACGGTCGTCGCCCTGGAAAACCGGGTGCTGGAAACCTTCGATCCTTTGCTCAGCGAGACCCTGGGCGAGCAAATGGCCGCAGACGGGATCGCCATGCATCTGCCTTTCCAGGTGGCCAAGCTATCCCGCGAAGCGGACGGCCTCGCCCTGCATGCCGCTGATGGGCAGGTCCTGCAGGGCTTTGATCAGATTATCTGGGCCGTCGGCCGGGCCCCGAATTCGCGCGCCCTCGGTCTTGATGCCATTGGCGTGGAAACCCGGCGCAACGGCGCGATCGTGGTGGATGACTACCAGAGCACCAGCGTGCCTGGTATTTATGCCCTGGGCGATGTCACCGAACAGACCATGCTGACCCCCGTGGCGATCGCCGCTGGCCGACGTCTGGCGCGGCGGTTGTTCGGCAACGAACCCGAAGCCAGGCTCGACTATCGCAACATTCCGTCAGTGGTCTTTGCCCATCCGCCGGTCGGCACCGTCGGCCTGACCGAACCCCAAGCCCGCGACCAGTATGGCGAGGCGGTCAGGGTCTATCAGACCCGCTTTAATCCCATGCGCTACGCCCTGTCCGAGCACAAGCGCCCGACGGTGATGAAGCTGGTCTGCGTCGGTCCTGAGGAAAAGGTGGTCGGCATCCACATGCTCGGCGATGGCGTCGACGAGATGCTGCAAGGCTTTGCCGTGGCCGTAAAAATGGGCGCGACCAAGGCTGATTTCGACAATACCGTGGCGATTCATCCCACCAGTGCGGAAGAATTGGTGACGCTGAAATAGGCATATCGGACCATTGGGCGCCGGCAACTTAGGCAAATAGTTATCCATTCACAATGAGGCAAGGCAACGATGCGCAATAAGATGCCCAATCATATGCTTAGCTGGAGCAGTAGCATCGGTGTACTGCTGCTCGCGCTTGGGTTGGTCGGCTGTAGCCAACCGCCGACCGCCAGCACCGCGGCAGCCGAGTCGCCGGCCGCCCCGCCACAGCCCGAGTTCGGCCGCGCCGGTCCGGATGTGGAACGGCTCGCGACCAAGCTGGGTCTCAATGCCAGCCAAACCGCCGAACTGGAGACGATTTTGGAAGAACAGGGCGATCCGAGCAGCCGCCTCAGTGACGCAACCCGCGCGCGCATCCGCGAGATCCTGACCCCGGCTCAGGCGACCCGCTGGGATGCCCTGCAGGAGGCCCGGGATAAGCAGGGATCGCAGCGTTTTCCGGGATTATGAGGCATGGCGGGCGCTGGCTGGGCTATGGACTGCTTGCAAACCTGCTGACGGCCTGCGCGGTCACCACCCCCAACGTCGATCCGCCGGTGACCCTGCCGGCGACCTTTACCGCTGCCGGCAAACAGCCGCTGGCGAATCGCTGGTGGCAGGATCTGGAAGATGCCACCCTCAATCGCCTCATGGAGCGAGCCCTGAGCGCCAATTTCTCCCTGCGTTCGGCCTGGTCCCGCCTGCGGGCCGCGCAGGCCAGTGCCAGGCGGGCCGGGGCACCCCGGCTGCCCGCCGTCGACGGCACAGCCGATGCCACGCGGCAAATCGACTCGCAGCGGCCCAACAGCAATCAGCATTCCCTGGGCCTGGCGGCAAGCTATGAGTTGGATCTCTGGGGCCGGGTGCGAGCGACGGCCAAGGCCGCTGCCCTGGATGCCCAAGCCAGTCAGCGCCAATTGCAAACCGCGGCCATCAGTCTGACCGCGGAAGTCGCCCGAACCTGGTATGAGCTGGTGGCCCAGCGCCGCCAGGCGGCCGTGCTTGAAGATCAGCTCGCGCTCAATCAGCGGGTACTGGAGCTGGTCGAGCTGCGGTTTCGCTTCGGTAAAGTCGGCGCCGCGGATGTGCTACGCCAGCGACAGCTGGTGGAACAAACCCGCGGTGATCGCACCGACGTGCGGGCCGAAATCGCCCGATTAGAACATGCCCTGGCGGTTTTGGTCGGGCAGTCGCCCGGCCAAACTGAGCTGCCAGCCCAGACCGAACTCATTGACCTGCCGCCGTTGCCCCAAACGGGTCTGCCCGCCGAATTGCTGGCCCGGCGGCCGGATGTGCAGCAGGCAGTGCTGACCATCCAGGCAGCCGATGCCCGTGTCGCGGCAGCGATTGCCGAGCGTTTTCCGCGTATCGATTTGCGTATCACTCGAACGACCAGCGCCGTCAATACTGCCGGCTTGTTTACCGACTGGCTAACCCAGCTTACCGCCAATTTGAGCGTGCCCCTGTTCGATGCCGGCCGGCGCCGGGCCGAGGTCGAACGTACCCGGGCGGTGCTGGCGCAAGCCATTAATGACTATGGCGATACCGTGCTCAAAGCCCTGCAGGCCGTCGAGGACGGCCTGGCACAGGAGCGCGAGCAGCGCCGCAAGCTGGCCAGTCTGCAACAGCAGCTCGCCCTGGCCGATCAGGTGGTGGCCCGGCTGCGCCAGCGCTATATCGATGGTTCCACGACCTATCTGGATGTCCTGGATGCCCTGGTTAATCAACAGCAATTGGAGCGTCAGGTCGTTACGGCCAAACGCCGGCTAATCACCCACCGAATCACCCTGGCCCGGGCCCTGGCCGGTGGCTGGTCCTTGTCACCGCCGCCCGCGCCCACAACCGCGACTCACGCCGACAAGCCGCAAACGCATGCCCACCACGAATCCTGAAGCGGGCCCTAACGGCCCGTCCGCCCCGCGCCGCCGGGGTGTCTGGCTGTTTACCGTCATCCAGCTACTGCTGGTCATTGCGGTACTGGTCGCCGCCGCCCTGATCGTAATGCGGGTGACAGCCTCGCCGCCGCAGGCCGAGCGCCGCGCCCGCGAAGAGCGTGCCCAGCTGGTCGATGTGATCGAAGTCCAGCGGGGTGATCACCCAATCCGCATCCAGGCCTGGGGTGAGGTAATCCCGGCCCGTGAAGTCACCCTGCGGCCGCGGGTCAATGGCGAGGTCATTGACATCAGCCCCGAGCTGGTGCCCGGAGGGCGGTTCGCCGCGGGCGATGTGCTGCTGCGCATCGATCCGCAGGACTATCGCCTAGCGGTCCGGCAGCGTGAAGCCGAGCTTAAGCGGGCACGGGCCGATCTGGCCCTGGAACAAGGCAATCAGGCGGTGGCCAAGCGGGAATATGCCCTGCTTGGCGAAGACTTGCCCGACCGGGAGCGACTGCTGGTCCTGCGCGAGCCGCAATTGCAGCAGGTCAAAGCCAGTGTCGCCAATGCCAAGGCAGCCCTGGCCCAGGCCGAATTGAATCTCAAGCGCACCACCCTGCGCGCGCCATTCAATGCCTTGGTGGTCGAGCGCGAGGTCAATCGCGGCACTCGCCTGACCACCAGCAGCGATATCGCCACCTTGGTTGGCACAGACGAATACTGGGTCGAGCTCGCCATTCCTGTCGCCGCGCTGCGCTGGATCGATCTGCCGCAAGGCGGCGAGTCGGGCTCGCCGGTCCGGCTTCGCCATGATCAGGTCTGGGCCCCGGGACAATTTCGCCAGGGCCGGGTGATTCGCCTGTTGGGCGATCTGACCGAGGAAGGCCGGATGGCGCGAGTCCTGGTGGCGATCCGCGATCCCTTAGCCCAGCAGGTCGCGCAGCAGGGTCGACCGCCGCTATTGCTGGGCAGTTTCGTGCGTGGTGAAATCCAGGGCCAACGCCTGGCCGAGGTGATTGTCCTCGAGCGCAGCGTACTACGCGACGGCGAGCAGGTCTGGATCATGGATCGTCAAGATCGCTTGCGCATCCGGCCAGTCGAGATTGTTTATAAAGGGGCGGAAAAGGTGTTCATCGGCACGGGCCTGGCGGCTGGCGAACGGGTCGTAACCAGCGATGTGTCAGCGGCCGCTGAAGGCATGGCCCTGCGGGTGACGGCTGATAGGTAATGCGTGACGATCCCTGGTCAAAATTGGAATTTCCCCTAAGCCCAAAAACAAATAAAGTATTGACCGTTCAACCGCTCACCCCGCCTACGCTAGCTACAGAGCAGACGTCGTTTTTTTGCGCTCATTCGTAATGGTAACGGCAGGCGACTATCACCAGATCATCGCCATCCACCGCATAGACAAGACGATGCTCCCCGTCGATCCGGCGCGACCAGAAACCGGTAAGGTTCTCCCGCAAGGGTTCGGGCTTGCCGATGCCCTCGAAGGGACTGCGCAGACAGTCCCTGATCAGGCGGTTGATACGCCTGAGCTGCTGCCGATCGTTGTATTGCCAGAAGAGATAGTCCTCCCAGGCCACCAGGGTCCAAGTGAGCCTACTCGGCATCCACCAAGTCCCGCTGACAGCATCTGCCCTGGCGGTACTGCTCCAAGGATTCCGCTAGGTGAGCCACATTGGCGGGGTTACGCAGCAGATGGACGGTCTCCATCAGACTGTTAAAGGAATCCAGCGACATCACAACCGTATCCTCCGCGTCGCGGCGGGTGATCACGGTGTAGTCGGCATCCTCCACCACCTGGTCGAGGACCGCCTTGAGCCGATCCCGGGCCTCGGAATAATTAACAATACGCACGGCGGGTACCTTTTTTGTACAATTTGCCGTACAATTCTAGCCAGCCCTGAGGACACGCGCAAGCCCTCGACTAGGCGATCAGCCGGGCAACTGGCCCCTAGCCGCGCCACATGGAGCTGACCGGGCCAATTCGGCGAAGTCCGGAACGACAAACCGATTGCCGCGCATAAAAAACCGCCGCGTCCCAAAGAAACGCGGCGGTGATATCAGGCGTCTCACCCAGTTAGCGGCGTCCGTGCCCGTCGAGAGGATAAGCGTCTCTATTGAGCCGCCTGCACCGTGGTACTCGCCTGCAGCTCATGCTCGGCCTCGTCACGGCGGATGGTCAGCAGCACATCCCAACGGCCGGGGACGGCGGGCGCGAGCGCGGCAAGATAAATCCCGCTGCCGCGGGGGGCCATGGTAAAGGCCTGATCCAGCGACTGATCGGCCGGACGCAGTAATTGACCCGTCACCCTGGCATCGCTGATGGGCTGGCCAGCGCGATCACGGACCTCGATTTTCAGGGTATTGCGTTGCCCGGCATAAGGCGTGTCGCGCCAGCCGATGCGTACCTGCCAGCCGCGCTCGGCCTGGGCCTGGCGCTCGGCCAGATAGGCGTTGAACCGGGCTTCCTGCTCCTGATAATCATGCACCACGGTGCCGGGGAATTTCGAGGAAATCCCGCGCTCGCTGTCGGCGGCTGACGGCATGAGCCATTGCGCCAGCGTGCCGGGCAGCCCCTGCTCGGCAACCACGATCAGCACCGCATTGACGCCAGCCAGTCCCAGGAAGAAGAACATCAGGGCCAGCGGCGCCCAGTGCAGCCGCCGCCCCTGACCCGGTTGGGCGCTGCCTGCCAACACGCTCAGGGCAAACGGCGTGAGCAGCAATACGCTCAGACTCAGCACGAAGACATCGGCACCGGGCTGCAGCACTAAGGCGGTCGGCAGATACCCGAAGATCACCAGGGCGGCCAGGATGATGCCGCTTTGATAGGCGCTCAGCTTGGCCAAACGCCGCAGACCGGCAAACAGCAGCAGCTCCAGGCCGATCCCGAGCAGCAAGGTCAGCAGCAGAGGTAACATAGCGATCCCCCGTCAGGGCGAGAAGAACTGACCCGGCAAGCGCATGGGCTCGACCTCTTGGGCCTGCGCCGGGGTGATCTCGAAGCTAAAATCATGGCGCTTGCGCCGGCGGACCTGTTCGGCCGGCAGGCGTACCCGCGCCAGCAGCCGCAGGCTGCGATTGGGCCCGATGTTCACCTGCTCGATCTGGCCGGTATCCAGGGTGGCCGCTGGCAGGTCCCGCAGGGCCACGTTCAGGGTCAGCGGCTGTTGGCTGTTGTTGTTCAGCTTGATCTCATAGCTGTTTTGGATACTGCCGTCGGCCAGGCGCACGTACAGTGGCTGGCGGATCTGATTGACCGAACCGTCCAGCAGGGTCGGATTCGCCATACTCCAGACAATCACGCCCAGCGCCAGGGACAGGGCCGCGGCATACCCGACGTTCTTCAGCTTGAGCCAGCGGGTTGTCCCGCCCGCCAGTTCATTCTCCGAGGCATAGCGCACCAAGCCCCGCGGCCAATGGAGGCGGTTCATCACCTGATCGCAGGCATCGATGCACAAGGCGCAGTGAATGCACTGGATTTGTAGGCCATCGCGAATATCAATGCCGACCGGACAGACCTGCACACAATAACCGCAGTCGATGCAATCGCCGAGCCCCTTGGCCTGGCGCTCGGCCCGGGTTTTGGCACCGGCCCCGAGCGGCGCCCGGCCGTGCGTGCCCTCACCCCGGGCCCGATCGTAGCTGACGATTTTGGTGTCGCGGTCGATCATCACGCTTTGAAAGCGCGAATAGGGACACATGAAGGTACAGACCTGCTCACGCGCCAGGCCGGCCATGACATAGGTCGTGGCGGTCAGGAACAGGGTGGTGGCATAGGCCGGAAAGGGCGCCTGCCCCGTGAAGAAATCGACAATCAGCTCGGGCGCATAGCCCCAGTACAGGGTAAAGCTCAGGCCGGTGAGAAAGGCAACCAGCAGCCAGGCCAGATGGGTAGCGCCTTTAAGGAGAATCTTGCGGGCTCGCCAGGGCTGCTTGTCCAGGCGGATGCGGGCCGGCCGTTCCCCCTGAATCCAGCGCTCGAGCCGCATAAAGACATCGGTCCACAGGGTTTGAAAGCAGAAATAGCCGCAAAAGACCCGCCCGAGCAGGCCGGTCACCAGAAACAGCAGCCAGGCCGCAACCACCAGCAGGCCCGCCAGCCAGAAGAGATCCTGGGGATGGATGACCAGGTCGAAGACAAAGAAGCTGCGCCCGGGGATGTCGAACAGCACCGCTTGATCAGGCGCGGCGGGCCGCTCCCAGGGCAACCACGGCAACAGGTAATAGACCCCGTAGGCCAGCAGGAGAATGCCCCATTTCAGCCGCCGGAACCGCCCCTTGACGGTGCGCGGGTAGATCGGGATGCGCGCCTGATAAAGGGGCTGCTCAGTCGCCATGCGTCCCGCTTCCTGGCCATGCCATTATTGACCGCCGCCGAGTTCATGCACATAGGCCGTCAGCAGCTTGATCTCGGTGTTGCTCAAGCGCCCCGACCAGGCCGGCATGTTGCGCTGGATGCCGTGGCGAACAACTTCCTGAATGGCCTGGCGCTTGCCTTCCAGGCGCTCGGCCTGGGGCACCCTGGCCACGGTCCAGATGGCGTCAGTCAGGTTGGCGGCCCCCTGTGAGCGCAGGCCAGTGCCGGACTTTTTGTGGCAGTAATAGCAGCCACCGATCTCGCCCTTGAAAATCGTGGCACCCTCGCGCACCAGTTGGGCATCGAGGCCCGTGTCGAAAGACAGGCTGAGCACATACTCGGTCACCGCAGCCAGCTGCTGGGCGTCGAAGGTCTCGGCAAAGGCCGGCATGAAACCGCGCCGGCCCGCGGCGATGGAGGTTTCAATGGCCGTCACACTGCCGTCCCACAGCCAGGCATCGTCCACCAGGCTGGGATAGAGGCCGGCCACGCCCTGGCCGCCACTGCCGTGACAGGGGGCGCAATTATCGCCGAACAGGCCCTGGCCCATAGAGCGGGCAAAGGCCATCATCTCGGCACTGCCTAAAATGTCCTCATACGAGGCATCGGCGACCTGCTCGAGGTATTCCTGCTGGGCCAAGGCCGCCGGACTCTGCTTGAGTTCCTGGATGAGCTTGGCACGGGTGTTCCAATGGGTGGTCTGGGTTTCGCCGGCCGCCTCGTAGGTAATTTGACCCAGTCCGAACAACTCCCGCAGCGGGCCTTTAGTAAAACTGTCGCCGAGCGGCCAGGCGGGGTTGAACAGCCAATAGATCACAGCGAATACCACCGTGCCGTAGAAAGTCCACAGCCACCAGCGCGGCAGGGGGTTGTTGTATTCGCGCAGATCCCCGTCCCAGGCGTGGCCGGTGGTCTGCACCGAACCGCCCGGGGCGGTTGACGGATTAGCCGGGGAATTGGACGGATGTGAATTATCGGCCATCGTCGTTTGCCTCTGCATCACGCGGACCTTCGTCCGCAAACGGGATGTACTTGTAGGATTCCAGCCGTTGCTTGCGGCGCTTACCGGTGAACACATAGATCACAATTCCCACAAACGTCGGGAAAAAGATCAGCAGCGCCAAGACTTTGCTATTGCCGAGATCGGCCAGCCATTGCAGCATTACAGCACCTCCGGAAAAGGGTCTAGCGGAACTCGGCGAAATAGCCTTCACGGTACTCGCCGAAATCCACCATCGTGCCGAGCACCTGCAGATAGGCGACCATGGCATCCATTTCCGTAATCCGTGTGCGCACCCCGTCAAAATTATTGTTCTCGGCCTCGGCGAGCAGAGACTCTTTGGCCCGGTGAATATCCAGCTTGGCGGCGATTTTCTCACCGAAGCGCTCGACATTGGCCTGATACTCGGCATCCGTGAGGGAATACGGCACGCCCACTTGGCGCAGTGCCCGCATGCGCGCGGCGATGGCGGCATAATCCAGATCGTTTTCCAGCAGCCAGGGATAATTGGGCATGATGGATTCGGGCACCACCGAGCGCGGCGCGATCAGATGCTGGGTATGCCAGGCATTGGAGTACTTGCCGCCGACCCGAGCCAGATCCGGCCCGGTGCGTTTCGACCCCCATTGGAAAGGATGGTCATACTTCGACTCGGCCGCCAGCGAGTAGTGCCCATAGCGCAGATGCTCGTCGCGGAAGGGCCGGACCATCTGCGAATGACAGAGATAGCAGCCCTCGCGCTGGTAAATATCCCGGCCGCGTAGCTCCAGCGGGGTGTACGGCCGCACCCCGCTGACTTCCTCGACGGTATCGTCGATATAAAACAGCGGCACGATCTCGACCAGGCCGCCGATGCTGATGACAATCAGGGTCAGCAGGATCAGCAGGCCCGAGTGTTTTTCGATTTGCTCATGTCTCATCGGTTGCTTACCTCACCGGTGACTTCAGGAGGCCTTAGCCAGCTTCGCGGCGATCTTGGCCTCGACCGCTGCCGCCTCGCGCCGGGCCAGATAAATCGTGATGCCGAGATTAAAGACCATCAAGACCACCCCGCTCAAAAAGAATAAGCCGCCCAGGGCCCGGAACACATACGGCCAGTGCATCTTGGCGACCGTTTCGATAAAGGTGAAGCGCAGATTGCCGAACTCGTCGAAGGCCCGCAGCATCAGCCCCTGACCGATGCCGGCGAACCACATCATGGTGATGTACAGGACAATGCCGATGGTCGCCAGCCAGAAGTGGTAATACACCAGCTGCTTGCTGTATAGGCGCGTGCCCCAGATGCGCGGGACCATATGATACAGGGCGCCGAAGGTGATCATGGCCACCCAGCCGAGGGCCCCGGAGTGGACATGGCCGATGGTCCAGTCGGTGTAATGCGACAGGGCATTGACGGCCTTTAGGGACATCATCGGCCCCTCGAAGGTGGACATGCCGTAAAACGCCAGGGAGACGATCAGAAACAGCATAATCGGGTCGGTGCGCAGTTTGTCCCAGGCCCCCGAGAGGGTCATGATGCCGTTGATCATGCCGCCCCAGGAGGGCATGAGCAGCAGGATGGAAAAGGTAGCCGCCAGGGTCGAGGTCCAGTCGGGCAAAGCGGTCCAGTGCAGATGATGCGCCCCGGCCCACATATACAGGAAGATCAGGGCCCAGAAATGGATAATGGATAGCCGGTAGGAATAGATCGGCCGGCCCGCCTGCTTGGGCACGAAGTAATACATCATTCCCAAAAAGGCCGCCGTCAGGAAAAAGCCCACGGCGTTATGGCCGTACCACCACTGGGTCATGGCATCCTGCACCCCGGCGAACAGGGAATAGGACTTCCACTCGAACAAGCCGATGGGCATGGCGAGATTGTTGAAGATATGCAGGATGGCGGTAGCCAGGATAAAGGCCATGTAGAACCAGTTGGCCACATAGATATGCGGCTGGGAGCGCTGCCGCAGGGTCTGGGTATAGACCCACAGATAAGCCACCCAGGTCACAGCGATGAGAATGTCGATGGGCCATTCAAACTCGGCGTATTCGCGTGACTGAGTAATACCGGCCATATAACTCCATACCCCGAGTACCAGCGCAGCATTCCAGCCCCAGAAGGTGAAATTGGCCAGGGTGTCGCTGAACAGCCGGGTCTGGCAGGTGCGCTGGACGATGTAATAGGAGGTCGCGAACAGGGCATTGCCGCCAAAGCCGAAAATCACCGAAGTGGTATGCACCGGCCGCAGCCGGCCGAAGGTGATCTGCGGGATATCGAAGTTCAGTACCGGAAAGGCCAGCTCGGCGGCAATATACACCCCCGCGGCCATGCCGAACACGCCCCACGCGAGGGTCGCGAGCGCGAACTTCTTAACGATGTCGTAATTATATTGCTCGGTCGCCGAGACCATGGTTTGCGCCATTATCCACTCCTCATCGGTACGTCACTCGGCTAGCGTGACAGGCAGCGGGTACAGTTAAGGGATTGGAACGAGCACCGCGCGCGAATATCAGTACTATCTAAAATACTTAACTAGATAAGTCAAGCATAGCGTAGCGATGAAATTGATCAAGCGCAAATGGTTTTTGGATTAATAAGCTGCAGCCAAAATATCGACCGAACCGTTCGTTTTAGCACTAATCAACCGAACCACTCCATGAGCACAACTTTAGGCGTTAAAGGCTACTTGCAGCAGTGGCATACCGATTTATGGCCGATTTATTGCCTACGAAGTCGTAATGACGATATAGTCATCTGCTGCCAACCCTATGGAGATGTTTCGATGCAAACTCTTGTCAGGCTTGTTGTAATTGGTCATTTAACGATGCACTCGACAACTGTAGCCTCCGATTCCTTGGCCCAGCGCATAATTAATTTGGAACAGAAACAGCAAGAACAAGCTGAAGCTATCGATTTGTTAAAGCTGCAATTAAAACGCGAAAAACTGCGCCAGCCAGACTCACCTTACCCCGCATTTCCATCTTCAAAATGGGGTAACTCAGCATTGCAATGGCCATTACATAAGCTAGGTATCAGTTACCCTTAACCGGTAGCCGGCAAACGGCATCGGGGCCGTCTTCGTCGATACGAATGGGCCAGAGTCGGCGCTGAACTCGCCCGCCAGGTTGTACAAATAGTGCCGCAGCGGAGGTCGGCTTAAATGATTCGGCGCCAGTAAACAACGCCAGAGCCACTTGTAACGCATCCCGTCCCATGGCCTCGAACCGTGTCAAAGGCCCGGCATCGGCAGCCACTATAGCGGGCATGTCTGCCATAAATAGGGGTGCCAAATCCTTAAGGCTAGTACGATCACCGGGCCGATAAGCCTTCGCATTGGCGTAAACCGGCAGAGTTTGCGGATGCCAAAACTGGATTTGGGGTCTTAACATCTTGGCTTGCCGATGACTAGCTAACATAAATAACACATCGAAAGCATGCTGGGGTTGTGGCTGTTCGCTCGCCGTATCTACTCCAAACAGATCCCCCAGTATTTCACCAAAATGCGTAGCTTGCGGCTCAAATGCACGAGCCTCGGCCCAGCAACCGCCACGAGCCGACCACTGTTGTTGTAAAACCGTCAACAGCCGCCTGCCCCAGTTATCGTCCGGATAGACTGCAGCTGCACAACGCCAACCGTCGTTCCAGGCCATTTCTACCATGGCTTTCACTTCGTCCTGCGGCCATAGGGCAAAACGATACATCATTATTGGCACTGGCCGCCCCGAGGCGGGGTCATTCAGAAGCAGCACTGGCACCGACCAATTCTTATCCAAGAAGGTGTCCACATTCGTTTTCAGCAACGGACCAATGATGCCATCAATATCCTTGTCGTCATCTTCCACTAGTTTTTTTAAGTTTAGGAGGGCATCGTCAAAGGCAGGAGCAGAGTCGAGAAAATATAGATTTGGTGCCTTGTTACCGAGCGTTTGTCGAGCGTCCTTAATACCAGCTTGGAGTGCCAAACCTACCAAGCGATATTCCCCTGACAACGGCAACAATACGGCAATAGTATGCAGGCTGGCGGCAATGGATGACGAATGGTTACGCAAGCGTCTCACCCGAGATGCAGCCGGATGGTGAGGAAATGTAGCCAGCCATTCCTGCACCGCTGCTGCTTGCACCCCACCTTCAAGCAGCTCGATGGCACGTAACCAGCCATCGATCCGCTTGAAGGTGAGCTCCGATTGTTTTGCCTGCACATCCGACTTAGCCAAGGCAAGCCATTTCCGGCGCAATTCTGTTAAATCCGCCACGCCGGCCTCAATGCCTGCCTGCTTCGAGCAACGCGAATCGAGAAAGGACGTTATTTCACCAGCATTCGCCGTGGTAACCAGCAAGCACAGGCAACATAGCAAACGCACGCGTCAAGCCAACATCAAAAGCCTATGCTACCCGGCCAACAATCGTTATTGCATTGAGATTGCCTTCCCAGAGCCCAAGAACGCTCTAATGCTAGCTCGTATTGCGCGTAACAATCCGCTGAAGGCGCCTGAAGACAACCTATAAGCGCTGTATGCCAACGTAACTCGACTTCCGCCTCATAAATCCCTTCGCTTTTTAAAGTCACATTCCGCAGCCTAGCTCCCCGTACAACGGCATGCACATAGGAGCGATAGCTATCATTTTGCACAGCCATATCCCGAACCGTCGTATTACTTCGTATCTCGGTGCCATATAGCTCCTCGGCCAAGCTCCGATATGCATCCAGCTTAGCCGCTCGAATCGCCAAAAGGTGCTGCTGAGGTTCGGGGTAATCCAAATACTGGTTCATGGCGCCATAACCAACGGCCACTAGATTTTCCTTAGTTGGACCAATTGCATCATCGATCACCAGGGGCTTTGAGCATCCTGTGATCAAGCAGCAAACACATAAAAAGATGATCTTGTTCAAGCCAATCTCTCCGGTTTATTGAGTTGCAAGCATGTTTTTGGGACGGCTAGGTGCATCTAAATGTCTTACTACCATGCGTTAATAGCTTCATTGCATATGCTGTGCCGGAAACATCACTTGCAATGCACACTTGCATACTCTAAGGCTTGAATAAGGAAAGACTTTATTGGCAAAAACTCTAGTTCTCAGTACAACTAAAGCCGCACCTACCGGCGTTGCGCCCTTCACAGACAGGGGACTCATTCTCGAACCGCAGTTTAACCGGTTTGCACCGGGCGCGATGGGATTATCAAATGCGACATCCGGCCCCGCAGCCAGTTAGCCTCGAACTGCTCGGCCGAGACAGGCCGGCCAAACCAATAACCTTGGACTTGCTGGCAGCCGAACCGCTGCAGCATGGCAACTTGCTCGGCATGTTCCACGCCTTCGGCAGTGGTAATCAGCCCCAGCGCGTTGCCTAAGGCAATGGCGGCCTTGACGATTTCGGCGTCATTGGGGTCGGTGTCGATATCACGGATGAATTCGCGATCGATCTTGATCTTGTCGGCCCGGAAGCGCCGCAGATTCTGTAGGGAGGACAAGCCCGTGCCAAAGTCATCGATGGCGACCTGCACCCCCAGGCGTGACAAGCGCATCAGCGCCAGACGAGCTGTCTCGTTGGCCTCGAGCATGACTTGCTCAGTGAATTCCAGCTCGATGCATTCCGGATCGATACCGCTATGGCTAAGCTCGGCAATGGTCTGCTCGGCAAAACCCGTGGCGCTGAGCTGCTGGGTACTCAAATTCAGCGCTAGCCGGCCGAAATCATGGCCCTGTTCCAGCCATAGGCTGCCCTGCCGACAGGCCTCCTGCATCACCCAGGCGGCGACCTCCTGCATCAAGCCGCGCTTTTCCGCCACATCCAAGAAATCTGCGGGTGTCAACACTCCCCGGGTAGCATGCCGCCAGCGCAACAGGGCTTCGACCCCGACCAGCCGGCCGCTCAGCAGCTCGAATTGCGGCTGATATTGCAAAAAAAGCTCGTTCTCTGTTAATGCCCGACTCAGCTCGCGGGCCAACGTCAGCTCATGCTGCAGCGCCACGGCCATGGTGTCCTCGTAAAAGGCGAATGTACCCCGTCCGCTATCCTTAGCTTTGTACAAAGCAAGATCGGCGCGACTGATGAGCTCATCGACATCGTTGTGATCTTGCTCGACCACAACGATACCGATGCTGGTGTTGGTATTGACCCAATTGCCTCCGAGCCAGAACGGTTCGGTCAGGTGCTGGATGATTTTCCGAGCGAGAATGGCAACATCCTCAAGCTCTTCCACATGCGTCTGAATCAGGGCGAACTCATCGCCGCCCAAGCGGGCAAGGCTGTCGGTGGCCCGCGTCATGTTACCGATGCGCCGCGCCACCTCGCAGAGCAGCTGATCCCCCACCGGATGCCCGAGGCTGTCGTTGATGTCCTTGAAGTGATCCAAATCGAGGAGATGCAGGGCGAACCAGCGCCCGTCGCGCTGCAGCATCGTCAACGCGCTGTCCAACTGCTCGCGTAGCCGGCGCCGGTTGGGCAAACCGGTCAAGGCATCGTGATAGGCGAGATGTTCGATCTCCTGCTCGGCCTGCCGCCGCGAGGTGATGTCCCGAAACGTGACCACCGCCCCCTCGAGCAAGCCGTCCTTGTGCACCCCCGTGGCCCAATACTCCACGGGGAAATAGCTGCCGTCCTTGCGCCACAGCACTTCGTCGGTGACATGGTTTTCCTGGGCATGCACACTGGCCGCCAACATGCGGCATTCAGCCACCGGCATGGGCCGGCCGTCCGGATAATAGCCATGGATAATCGCGTGAATCTTGCAGCCCGTCAGCTCTGCCGGGGTATAACCCAGCATGTCGGCAGCGGCCGGATTGACGAAGGTTGCCCGGCCCTCCAGATCCAGGCCAAAAATACCTTCGGTGGTCGACTCCAGGATCAAACGGGCCCGTTCCTCGGCCACGCGGATCGCTTCAGCGGCCTGCAGATTGTCGATAACGATGGCCGCCAATTCGGCCGCCGTGCGAATCAGTTCCAGTTCACCGGCTCCCGGTGCCATGGCAGTTTCGGTATAAATCGCGAAAGTGCCGAGGATATGGCCGTCGCGGGACCGGATCGGCTCGGACCAACAGGCCCGCAACCCGGTTCGCGCCATGAGCTCGCGAAAATCGGCCCAATAGGGATGACTGAGGACATCCTCGACGATGACGCGCTGGCCAGTTGCCGCAGCCGTCCCGCAGGACCCGATGCCCCGGCCGATGGCAAGCCCTTCTACTGCCTCGACATAAAAACCGGGCAGGCGCAGATTAGCGGCCGTGGTCAACGTCTGCGAACCCTGGTCCAGCAAATGAATGGAGCAGTACAAGGCGGGGGCTATTTGCTCGATATAGGTCACGATGGCGGTCAGCACCGTGTCCAGCGGCTCGTCCCGAGCCAACATTTCGAGCACGCGCTGACGCCCGTCCAGCAACATGCGATCGCGCCGTGCGGCAGTGATATCGGCCGCCACGCTGACCAAACCGCTTACCTGGCCGGCCTTGTCATATTTATAATTCCAATCGACCTGCACATCGATAATTCGCCCATCCCGACGCTGGTTGCGATTGTAAAACGTCCGCGGCGGTGGCTGTTCCCGCTGCAAACGCTGTAGCTGCGCGCGCAGCTGCTCTCGCTCGGCCTCGGTGGGCAATAACGCCACGACGTTCATGGTCAGCAGTTCGGCCTGGCTGTAGCCGAGCATCTGGGCACTGGCCGGATTGGCGTAGAGAATATTGCCGGCCAGATCAAGTTCCTGAATACTGTACTGATTGACTTCGACCAAAGTGCGCAAGCGCTGCTCACTCTGCGCGCGCGCCTGAGTTTGCACCTCGAGCTCATTTTGCAGCCAGCGGGTGCTGTAGCGATAGACGAGATAGAGTATTAGCTCGAACCCCAGGAACAGAGTCAGGCCAACCCCGATCACGAAACGCGCGTGTGAATCTGCCATGTGCTGGGCATGGCTGTAGGCGTGCCCCCAATACAACGCCACGGCAAACAACAATGCCATGGCAAGGCTCAAGACAATGAAAAGACGTCGATTGGTTTTCATGTCGGGGAGGCAGTATTTATCAGCAAGCGAGAATTGTTCCCATTTTAACAGGCTATTTAATCATCTGTCGCTACCAGGCATAATGCAGAAATATCAAAGACCGATTATCTGGCCGCTTCGGCATTATCCGAACCGGATTGCTCTTTGGATTGGCTCAATAATTGTTCGTCCACACCGTCGTGGTATTCCTCGTCATCGTCCGTCTCGTCGAGCACCAGAATACCTTGCCGAGTCGCGCCCCAGCGCAGCACTTCGGGAACACCGGCTTGGGCCAGGAATTCGCTGACTGCACCGACCATGATCACGGCGATGCCGACGATTGCCAGGATGGGCAGCACGATGCCCCATAGCACCGAATCATTCGGCAAATCCAGCCCGGCCAGCAAAGCCGTCAACGCCAATACGAGCAACAGGCGCCGCCACCACAAAAGATATACCAAACCGAGTAGCAACAAGATGATACCTAGCTGTACCCCCTCGAATCCGCCGCTGCCGGCATCGCTCGGTACAGTCAGCAACAATAAACTGCCCAGCACCAAACGCAACATGGACATGCCCTCCTGATGCCTGCTACATAGTTCATTGGACCAACATGGTCTGCCGATAACTCGCCGGCTTAGCCTTTTGCGCTCTGGCAGTCTCGGCAGCTGTCCCGTTCACCATAGCCTACTTAAGCGGCCCAATTATGCCTAGAAATCAGACGCTCCCGGCCGATCAAGACCGCCCCCGCTCGCGCCGCCTGCGGCCCCTGTTGCAACTCCTCGGCTTCGCCCGGCCGTATGCCGGCCGTTGGCTGATCGCCGCGCTCGCCCTGACCGTCGGTGCCGGCGGGGTGCTCGCCTTCGGCACAGTGATTCAGACGGTGGTCGATTCGGGCCTGAGCACCGGTTCCCTGACGGCCCTGAATCGGGCGCTGTACTGGTTCCTGGCCGTGGTCAGCATTACCGCCATCGCCATCTTCGTGCGCAGCTACCTGCTCAACTGGCTAGGTGAGCGGATTGTCGCCGATATTCGCAAACAAGTCTT
>CAYFSA010000012.1:0-1170 GCA_964345605.1 uncultured Ectothiorhodospiraceae bacterium | reverse complement strand
GTCGACGAGGTCATTCATGGCATTCGCACCGTTCAGGCCTTTTGTCATGAACCGCTGGACCGCCGCCATTACGCCGCCCAAGTCGAAACGGCCTTCAGCACCGCCTTGCGTCGCTCTCTGGCCAGCGCCGCCCTGTCGAGTCTGGCGATTTTCATCACGACCGGCGCTGTCGGTCTAGCCCTGTGGGTTGGCGGCCGCGAGGTCTTGGCGGGGCGCCTGAGCGGCGGCGAGCTGTCGGCTTTCCTGTTCTACGCCATCGTGGTTGCCGGAGCAGTCGGCTCGTTTTCGGAGCTGGCCGGGCAATTGCTGCGGGGCGCCGGGGCCGCCGAGCGTCTGTTGGAGTTGCTGCGCACCTCAGTTCAGATTAAATCCCCGGAAAATCCCGTTCATTTGAGTTCACCAGTCACGGGGCGCGTGGCTTTCGAGCGAGTGAACTTCGCGTATCCGGCCCGCAGCGATCAGCCAGCTTTGCAAGCCATTGATTTCACTGTGGAACCGGGCGAGCGAATCGCCTTGGTCGGGCCGTCCGGCGCCGGTAAATCCACCCTCTTCCAATTGCTCATGCGCTTCTATGAACCGCAAAGTGGCACGATTCGCTTCGATGGGGTGGACACCCGTCAGCTCGACCCCCGTGAGCTGCGCCAGCATATTGCGCTGGTGCCACAAGATCCGGTGATCTTCGCCAGCAGCGCTTGGGACAACATTCGCTACGGGTTAACGACCGCCGACGCGGAAGCGATCCATGAAGCTGCCGAAGCCGCCCATGTCACTAATTTCATCCAGCGCCTGCCGGAGGGTTTCGAGACATTTCTGGGTGAGCGCGGCGTGCGCCTCTCCGGCGGTGAACGCCAGCGCATTGCCATCGCCCGCGCTCTGCTGCGCGATCCCGCATTGTTGCTGCTCGACGAGGCGACCAGCGCCCTCGATGCGCACAGCGAGCAGCTGGTGCAAGCCGCCTTGGAGCGACTGATGGAGGATCGCACCAGCATCGTGATCGCCCATCGTTTGGCCACCGTCCGCCATGCCGATCGCATTATTGTCATCGATCAAGGCCGTATCGTCGCCACCGGCACCCACGACGCCCTGATTGCCGCCGGCGGTCTGTATGCTCACCTGGCGGAATTACAGTTTCAGGAGCCGGCGGTTAACGCAGCAGCTTGAGCCGACTCA
>CAYFSA010000011.1:33380-38108 GCA_964345605.1 uncultured Ectothiorhodospiraceae bacterium | reverse complement strand
CCGATCGTGCCGACGTTGACATGCGGCTTCGTTCTTTCAAACTTTTCCTTCGACACGGTTACTCACCTCTTGCGCTCACAAACCATTGATGAATGGATAGATTGTTGCATCTGCGCTATTCGCGGCCGCACATGGCTTGGCACGCACGCGGGGCACCCGAGTTCCCCACAAACCCAGATCAAGATGTTTTACTAATCACGGCATCGGCAACGCTCGCCGGTGCCTCTGCATATTTCAAAAATTCCATCGTGTAATTTGCCCGACCCTGGGTCGATGACCGCAGATCGGTTGCATAGCCGAACATTTCCGACAGCGGCACTTCCGCCCGGATCGCTTTGCCCATCGGATAATCTTCCATACCCTGAATCAGGCCGCGCCGCCGATTCAAATCACCCATCACGTCACCCATATATTCCTCGGGGGTGACCACTTCAACCTTCATGACCGGCTCGAGCAACACTGGCTTGGCATGCCTGAAACCGTCTTTGAAGGCAATGCTGCCGGCGGCACGAAACGCCATTTCCGACGAATCCACTTCGTGATAGGAACCATCGAGCAAGGTGGCCTTGATATCGACAATGGGATATCCTGCCAGCACACCGTTGGCCATGGCCTCCTGAATACCGAGATTGACGGAAGGAATATATTCCTTGGGCACCACGCCGCCAACAATCGCACTCTCAAACCGGTAACCGCTGCCTTGCTCCTGCGGCTCAAGCCGCAGCCAAACATGGCCATATTGGCCGCGCCCGCCCGTTTGGCGCACGAATTTGCCTTCCTGCTCCACCGATTGGCGGATCGTCTCCCGGTAAGCGACCTGCGGCGCGCCAATATTGGCATCGACTTTAAATTCCCTTTTCAGACGATCGATAATGATCTCGAGATGCAATTCACCCATACCCGAGATAATCGTCTGGCCGGATTCCTCATCCGTGCGCACCTGAAACGAAGGGTCTTCCTGGGCCAGTTTACCCAGGGCCATTGCCATCTTGTCCTGATCGACCTGAGAACGCGGCTCGACCGCCACCGAAATCACCGGATCCGGAAACTCCATGCGCTCAAGCGTAATGATATTATGCTGATCGCACAGGGTATCCCCGGTTGTCACTTCCTTGAGACCGATCGCCGCCACGATATCGCCGGCCCGCACTTGCTTGATTTCCTCGCGGGAATTCGAGTGCATTTGCAGAATCCGGCCGAGACGCTCACGCTTGCGCTTGACCGGATTGAACACCACCTCACCCGAATTCATCACTCCCGAGTAAACCCGGAAAAAGGTCAGACTGCCGACGAAGGAATCGGTGGCGATCTTAAACGCCAGCGCGGCGAAGGGCTCGTCATCACTGGCCGCACGAAAACCATCCGTACCCTCAGCATCGTCGAGCACGCCATGAATCCCCTTAACATCGGGGGGCGAGGGCATGTATTCGACGATGGCATCGAGCAGGGCCTGCACACCTTTGTTCTTGAATGCCGAGCCACACAACATGGGCACGAGCTCATTGGCCAGGACCTGCTGGCGCAGACCAAGCTTAATCTCCTCGACCGTCAGCTCGCCGCCATCGATGTATTTCTCCATCAATTCGTCGTTAGCTTCAGCCGCCGCTTCAACCATGGCCGCCCGAAATTCGGCAGCCTGCTCCGCCAGCTCCGCCGGAATCGGCTCCTCGACGTAATTCATACCGAGAGTCGCATCATCCCAGTAGATAGCACGCATGCCGACCAAATCGATAACGCCGGCAAAACCATCCTCGGCACCCATCGGCAACTGAATCGGCACGGCCCGCGCCCCCAGGCGTTCTTTGACCTGGCCCACCACGCGCATAAAATCCGCGCCGGCGCGATCCATCTTGTTGACAAAGCCGATGCGCGGCACCGAATACTTGTTCGCCTGCCGCCAGACTGTTTCGGATTGCGGCTCTACCCCACCTACCGCGCAAAAGACCGCGACCGCGCCGTCCAGCACCCGCAGCGAGCGTTCGACTTCAATGGTGAAATCGACATGGCCGGGCGTGTCGATTATGTTGATACGATGCTCGGGGAATTGCTTATCCATCCCCGGCCAGAAGCAGGTGGTAGCGGCCGATGTAATCGTAATACCGCGCTCCTGCTCCTGCTCCATCCAGTCCATGACCGCATTACCGTCGTGCACTTCGCCGATCTTGTGCGACATTCCGGTGTAGAACAGAATGCGCTCCGTGGTCGTCGTTTTACCGGCATCGATATGCGCCATGATACCGATGTTACGATAGTGCTCCAGCGGGGTCTTACGTGCCACGACTCAACGCCTTTGCCGATTACCAGCGGTAATGCGAGAAAGCCTTGTTGGCTTCCGCCATACGATGCGTGTCTTCGCGCTTTTTGACCGCCGCGCCGCGCGCGTCGCCGGCATCCATCAATTCGCCGGCCAGCTTCTTGGCCATGGATTTCTCGCCCCGCTTGCGAGCAGCATCGGACAGCCAGCGCATGGCCAAGGCGTTTTGGCGCACCGGCCGCACCTCGATCGGCACCTGATAGGTAGCGCCGCCGACCCGCCGCGACTTGACCTCGACCCGCGGCCGGACGTTATCCAAAGCAGCCTCAAGCAGTTCCAACGGCTCGACGCCCTTTTTGGACGCCACCTCGTCCAGCGCCCCATAGATGATTCGCTCGGCCCGCGCCTTATTGCCGTCGCGCATGACCACGTTGACGAACTTGGCCACCAACGCACTATGAAAGCGCGGATCCGGCAGGATCTCGCGTTTCGGGATTTCTCTTCTTCTAGGCATTGCCGCCGCTCACCCGCTAACCTTTTGGTCGTTTCACGCCGTATTTCGAGCGCCCTTGCTTACGCTTTTGCACGCCCTGCGTATCCAAACTGCCGCGCACCACGTGATAGCGCACACCCGGCAAGTCCTTGACCCGCCCGCCGCGTATCAGCACGACAGAGTGCTCCTGCAGATTGTGGCCTTCACCACCGATATAACCACTGATCTCGTAGCCATTGGTCAGACGCACTCGCGCCACTTTCCGCAAAGCCGAATTGGGCTTTTTCGGTGTCGTCGTATAAACGCGCGTGCACACACCCCGCCGCTGCGGGCAGGCCTCGAGCGCAGGCACATTACTTTTTTCTTGCTTACTCTTGCGCGGCTTGCGCACGAGCTGATTGATAGTCGCCATACCGCCTTTGTCGTAAGAGTCCTAGAAAAACAAACGACAGACCAAGCTTTGGCCTGCCGATAAAAGCGGGAGATTATCAACTATTTTCAGCAGGGTCAACACCTGTGCCCTGCCGAAAACTCGGCCCGCTCATCCAAAAATCTGCGCTGATGGTTATGATATAGCCATTTGCGCGAATCGCCAAATGAGTCAATAAGACGCGGCACCGAGCACAAGTCGGCGCCGCCTGCTGGAGCTAGAGCCGACGCTCGACGACAAAGACTATCAGACAGCTCCCTCAAGAGGCCGCCAGGCCGTGTTCTTCGCGCTTGACCTGCTGAAACCATTGGTGAACCGCCGTGACCGCAGCCGCCGGGGGTGTCGCATTCGATTCCCCTTTGATCTGGTCGACCTGCAGGATGCGTCCATTGCGCAAATTCAAACCGATAGTGATCGGTTCCGGCAATTCCATATGATAAACATAATAAAATCCCTGCTGGACATCCCGGGTATAACTACGCACGCAATGGCGCATGCGCGCCCCTTCCTCGGCAAGCGCCTGCGGGGAGGTAACAGGCTGAATCTGCTCGGTGCCGGGATGAGGCGGCGCAGGGAAAGGCAGGGGCTGGCCGACGCCATCGGTCAGAATGATGCCGCTGCGCAGGCGACCCTGCTCATAGCGATTCAATTGATGCATCCAGCGATCGTGCAGACGCTCGACCGCCGCGTAGTCATGACACTGCAGTAATTGCCGACGCTCTTCGCCGGTTTGGTACATCCGCACGCAGCCTTCGATCAATTGCTTCAGTGCCCGCTGCTCCCAGGCACAATCAATGCGATCGAACAAATGCAACAAGGGCGACCCTGCCAGCCAGGGGTATTGCCGCAGGATGCGCAGCAAACTGGCAGTCAGCCGGCGCTGATGGGTTAACAGCGCCAATAGCTCGGGCTCGGCGAACAACTGCTGGAGCAAACTCAAGTCCCGATGCGTGATCTTGGCGATGGCCACCCGGCGCAGCAGGCGAACCGCCGAGCGAGTCCCGACCAACCCCAGACGGGCCATTAACACCGGCTGTTTGAGCGCAAGCAAGGGACGAAGCTGGGCCGGCTCGGCGCAGCGCTCGCACAACAAGCGCAGCAACAGGGGATTACTGATGAGCAAGTCCTTGGCTTCAGGCCAGAAATTAGCCATTTGCACCAGACGGAACTGCCACTCGGCCTGGTTGGCCGCCGCCTGGCGCACTGCGGCCGGAATCGTGGCTTGCCAGGCGAGGATAGCGGGATGGTCGGTTGCAGACAGCAAGTCGACCCCCGGGTCTTCGAGAAATGCCGCCTGATGGACATCATCGTCACCAACATGGCTGTACCAGCCGATCCCCGCCGACCAGGCCGTCACGATCAGACGACATGGATAACCGAGCTGATCGCCCCAATCGATTTCCAGGCGGGCCTGCCGCGCATCCCAATGAATGACCTGACTGGCCGGCGTCGTGTAATGCAGACTCGAACCCATAGGCTCAATTCCCTTGGCTGGCAATTATTCGGAATAAGGTAACTCTATAGCAAATTACTGGCCAACCCAATGTCGAC
>CAYFSA010000011.1:24781-33280 GCA_964345605.1 uncultured Ectothiorhodospiraceae bacterium | reverse complement strand
AATTATTCGGAATAAGGTAACTCTATAGCAAATTACTGGCCAACCCAATGTCGACTCCAGGTCGACGCTCATTAGTTTTAGGGCCGCCCCATCAGCATGTCCCCTTGCCCGGTTACCTTATTAGGCATGAGCAGATATCAGGGCAGACAGCGAACGACAGCTTAGATAGTTCGCCGATAACCATTACTGCACAGTGACACCCAACTCACGTCTACAGGTTTGGCGCGCTTGGCATAAGAGGCTATTACGCGGCCAATGCTTTCACTCATTAGCCGTCGAGCTCATCGAGCTGCAGCGGCTGGGCCAGCGGCCGCGAATCGTATAGTACTTGACCGTCCTGCCAGACCAGCCGCCCTTCCAACACCCAGCGCACAGCCAGAGGATAAATGACATGCTCTTGAGTCAACACTCGCGCCGCCAGCGTGGCCTCGTCGTCATCGGCCTTGACCGGCACGCGCGCCTGGAGCACGACCGGGCCGCCGTCCAGTTCGGGAGTGACAAAATGAACACTGGCACCATGTTCGTGATCACCGGCTTGCAACGCGCGACGGTGGGTATCGAGCCCCCGATGACGGGGCAGCAACGATGGATGAATATTGAGCAAGCGGCCACGAAAATGGGTTACGAAATCAGCGGTAAGCACCCGCATGAAACCAGCCAGCGGCACCAACGCGGGCTGCCAAGCCTCGATTTCCGCCAGCAGCGCCCGATCGAAAGTCGGGCGATCCGGATAGTGCCGATGGTCCACAACGCGAGTTGGGATGCCGACTTGGGCGGCGCGTTGCAGGCCATACGCATCGCCCCGATTGCTGATAACCGCAGCAATCTCGGCCGGCAACTCGCCTGCGCGCAGCGCGTCGATCAACGCTTGCAGGTTGGTTCCCCCGCCGGAGATCAACACGACCAGTTTCGGTCCAGCCATGAGCTAGACGAACTCCAGGCTCGGCGCGCCGTCCCTGGCCTCGATCCGGCCGATGTCCCAGGCCGCCATATCCAGGGCCGCGAAATGGGCGAGCACGGCTGCTTTATCCGCCGGCGAGACGATCACCACCATGCCGATCCCGCAATTGAAAACCCGCTGCATTTCCGTTTCAGGGATCTCGCCACGGGCCTGCAACCAATCGAAAACCAGCGGTCGCGGCCAGGCTCGACGCTCAATCACCGCGCCGGTACCCGCCGGCAAGACCCGCGGCACGTTTTCCACCAAGCCGCCGCCGGTAATATGAGCCATGGCATGGACTTCAAGCTTCTCCAGCAGGGCAAGCAGAGGCTGAACATAGATCTGGGTCGGTTTGAGCAGCACTTCGGCAAGCGTTTCGGTGCCGAGCAGCTCATCCAAATCGGCATCCAGATCGGCCAGCACCCGGCGAATCAGCGAATAGCCATTGGCATGGGGCCCTGTGGAAGCCAGCCCAATCACATGATCGCCAGCCTGCACAGCACTGCCGTCCAGCAGCCGGGTCCGCTCGGCGACCCCGACACAAAAGCCGGCCAGCTCGTAATCGCCGCTGGGGTACAGCCCCGGCATTTCCGCGGTCTCGCCGCCGAGCAATGCCATGTCGGCTTGCTGGCAGCCGGCCGCGATGCCTTCAATAACCTCGCGGGCGACCCCAACCTCGAGTTGACCGCAGGCATAATAGTCCAAAAAGAATAACGGTGTGGCGCCCTGAACCACGATGTCGTTGGCACACATGGCCACCAGATCGATGCCGATCCCCTCATGCAGACCCAGATTCTGCGCCAACAGCAGTTTGGTGCCAACCCCGTCGGTACTGGCAACCAGCACCGGCTCGTGGTAGCGCTCGACAGGGAAGCGGAACAGCCCCCCGAAGCCGCCCAAACCGCCGAGCACCGCAGAACCGTGGGTACTCGCCGCAACCGGCTTGAGCTGATCGACCAGGCGGTTACCGGCATCGATATCGACACCACTCGCGCGATAACTGCGCGCTTGCTCGGACTCGGCTTGCGACATAGCGGGTTCCTCAAAAGCAGCCACAGCGGTTCACCGACACCGATCTGCCGGCGACTAAGGATGTATGCTACCGTTTTATGGCAGCATACGACAGCCAGACCCGAACCATTTCCAGCTTAATGCCGGCGACCCGTTCAGGCCATCAAGATGAACAGACAGGTACTCACGCCAGAGTCAATGCCTATTAGATTAGCAGGCAAGTTGACTGGAGCCTGTAATAATGCCTCAGCTTACTTGGCAGCGCCAGTCGCCCAGACTTCCAATCCAAACCACACAATCGCATCATGACATTATTGTTATTGTACGTCGCAGTCGCGCTCGGCTTTTCTTTTCTATGCTCTGTAGCCGAAGCCGTGTTATTGAGCATCACCCCTTCTTTTCTTGCCTTAAAGCAAGACCAGCAGCCGCTTATCGGCAACTTGCTGCAACGCCTTAAACAGGATGTCAACAAGCCGCTAGCCGCCATCCTTACGCTCAATACGATCGCGCATACGCTTGGCGCTGCCGGGGCGGGCGCGCAGGCGGCAGCCGTCTTCGGCGACGCCTACGTCGGGATCATCTCCGGCATCCTGACCCTGCTTATCCTGATCTTCTCGGAGATCATTCCCAAAACCCTGGGCGCGGTTTACTGGCGTCAGCTCGCTCCTATCACCGGTTTTTTCCTGAAATACCTGGTGATCGTACTCTATCCATTCGTGTGGTTTTCGGAAAAAATTACCCGGGGAATCGCCGGCGACAAAGCCCCACAAGGGCTGAGCCGTGACGAGTTCGTCGCTATCGCCGATCTCGGGGCCCGCGAGGGCCAGCTGCACAATCGTGAGTCACGCATCCTCAAAAACCTGCTGCGTTTTCACACTACACCGGTCAAGGACATCATGACACCCCGCCCGGTGATGTTCGCCTTACCGCACTCATTGAGCGTTGGCCAATTCTTTAGCGAGTATGGCGACAAGGCCTTCTCACGCATCCCCATTTATGCTGATAATCGCGATGAAATCAGCGGGTTCGTGCTGCGCAGCGACTTACTCCTGGCCCATGCCCGCAATGAAACCGCACGCAGCTTGCAGGAGTTTCGCCGCGAACTGGGCGCCGTCCCGGAAACGGCGCTGCTTCTGGGCGTCTTCGATTACATCCTGGATCGCCGCGCCCATATTGCCTTGGTGGTCGACGAATACGGCTCGACCATGGGCTTGCTTACGCTGGAAGACATCCTGGAGACCTTGATTGGCTTCGAAATCATCGACGAAAACGACCGTAACGTCGACATGCAAGCCCTGGCCCGGCATTTATGGACTCGCCGCGCCCACCAAATGGGGCTGACCGATATGGGACTGGAGTAACAGCAAGCGCGGCTCGAGCCAGCGTTTTCGGTAACCCTCTAAGTGCGTGGCATCACCTACTCGAACCATCGACTATAATCAATTCGACTTAGATAAAAAATCGATTGGATTTATAGGTTTTTTCGGCCTAACCTCCTGGTAAACGTGTTGTAGGACGTCAGCCCGAGCCGCCGCCGGCTCGGGGCCCGAACAACCCATTCCGAGGAGATGCCGCAATGCATTATACCGCCTGGCTGGCCTTATCCGCGGCCGCGATTCCGTTTCTGGTCGGGTTCATGTTTACCCGGCTCATCCATCTGGATGCCAAGCACGCGCGCTTTGTGACCTTCGTCGGCGCCATGCTGGCCATGATCGCCGGGTTGCTGGCCGGACTCGGTTTCCTGCTGAATGGCCCGAGCACCGGCACCCTGGCCGCGATCACCTTAGGCCAGGTCACCCTGACCTTCGGGGCCCATGTCGATGCCTTAAGCGCTATGCTGCTGGTCATGGTCACCATCATCGGCACGGTGGTCAGCCGCTACAGTATTCGCTACCTAGACGGCGACCCCGAGCAGGCGCGATTCTCCCAATGGCTGGCGTTTACCTTAAGTGCCGTGCTGTTCGTGATCGTCGCCCGCAATCTGATGATGCTCTGGTTCGCCTGGGTCCTCACCAGCCTCGGCCTGCATCAGTTGCTGACCTATTACAGTGACCGCCCGGCCGCGCTGTTGGCCGCACGCAAAAAATTCGTCATCAGCCGGCTCGGGGATTTGTTTCTACTGATCGCCTTCATCCTGACCTATCAGGCGCTGGGCACCCTGGAATACAGTGAATTGTTCGCCCGCGCCGAGCAGCTTCATGGCGATCCGCTCGCGCCTTTGATCGGCATTCTGTTCGTGCTCGGGGCAATGAGCAAATCGGCGCAATTCCCGGTGCACAGTTGGCTGCCCGATACCCTGGAAACACCGACCCCGGTCTCCGCCCTGATGCACGCGGGTATTATCAACGCTGGCGGCTTCCTGCTGATCCGCCTGAGCCCGCTGTTCGCCGCCGCACCCGTGGCCCTGGCCTGCACCGCCCTGATCGGCGGCTTCACGGCGGTGTTCGCCTCGGTGGTCATGCTCACCCAGACCGATATCAAGCGTAAGCTGGCCTATTCGACTGTTGGCCAAATGGGCTTCATGATGCTGCAGATCGGCCTGGGGGCATTCGCGGTAGCGGCCATGCACCTGGTCGGCCACTCCTTCTACAAGGCCCATGCCTTCTTGAGCGCCTCGTCCACGGTGCGCACCACGGTCCCGCAACCGCCCTCGGGCCGCAAAGGGGTCACTGCGACCGGCTATCTGCTCGCTCTGCTCACCGGCATCGGTATCGTCACGGGGTTGGCCTGGGCGCTGGATGTCGGCTACGGCCATGAACCGGGCTTTATTGTGCTCGGCACAGTGCTGGCCATGGCCATCGCGCAATTGCTGATCGCCGCGCGGCTGATCTCGCCACGGCCGAACCGCGCCACCCGGCATGCCCTGCGCAACGGTATCGGCATCGCCCTGCTCTACTTCGCCCTGGTCGCCGCCTTCCAATATGCCCTGGACCCGGTGGTCGCCGATTTCCATCTGGGTGAAACTGCCTTCGCGCCGTTCATTTTCCCCTTGCTGATGCTGGCCTTCCTGGCGGCCCTGAGCATTCAGGTCGGCGTCCCCCGCCTGGGCCGCACGGCCTTCGGCCGCCGCCTGTATGTCCATGCCTATAACGGCTTTTATCTCGGTACCCTGCAAAACCGTTTGATCGAGCGGTTCTGGCCGCCGCTCGGGCGAGCCCATACCGCACCGCAACGCTGAAGGAGGACCGCTCATGCTGGCACTCAACACCCTGCCCAAACATGCCCCGGCTGCGTATCAACCCGAGCTGGACGCCCCGGATCTCGACACCGCGATCGCGGCGGCCGAGACCAAAATCCCGCCGCTGTGGACGCTGCGCAATTTCGTTGCAGTCAATGCCTGGCTGGGCTTCACCGAGCAGCCGTTCACTCATGCCCTCTATGAAATCCAGCGGCTGTATCATGCCCGCGGCGTGATGCCGCTGGCCTGGTACGAGGCTGCCGCCGAGGCCGGTCGCATCGACGACATCGATCTGGAAATGGCGACCCAGGAACTTGCGGAAATCTCTGGCCATCCCATGACCACCGTACAGGCCCTAGCGCAGCATCGAGCTACGCCGGTATTGACTTACAGCGAGGTGGTCGATCGCCAGCTCGGCACCCGCTGGCATGATTTGATCGGCGAGGAGATCACCAAATATTGCGCGGCCCGCTTCGATGTCGGCCAGGCCGCCTGGCAATTGCCCTGGCAGGGACTCGGTATCTGGCAGGCCTGGCAGGCAATGAACCAGCACGACCGCTCCCTGGAGATTCGCGGCCTAGCCGGCCTGCGCCGCTATGTCGCCGGCCTGCCGGACACCCCCCGAGCAGCCATCGAGGTCATACTGAACCAGTTAGACGTGCCTCAGCGTCACTGGACCCGCTACCTGACCCGGGCCCTGACATCCATTGCCGGCTGGGCCGGGCATATTCAATACCATCACCACGAAGCCAGGCTGCACGGCCAGACCCCGGATGACGCCCTGGTGCATCTGTTGGCGATCCGCCTGACGTATGACGGCGCCCTGGACAACAGCCTGCGGTCCGGCCAGCCGGCCCTGGCCGAGTGGCAGGACAAGGCCGGTTTCGACGAGACCGATCCGCAGGCCAAGGAACCGACCGCCGAGATGCTCTGGCAATATGCCTTCGAGCATCGGTTCCGGCAGACACTGCTCAATCAGCTGACCCAGGCGCCAGCCCGGCCGGCGCCGGTGCCCGCGCCGACCCTGCAGGCAGTGTTCTGCATCGATGTGCGTTCGGAAATCCTGCGCCGGCACCTGGAGGCGATCTCGCCGCAAATCCAGACCATCGGTTTCGCCGGCTTTTTCGGCTTCTCGTTCGAGATGGCGCGGATCGGTGATCAAATCGGCACGGCGCGCTGTCCGGTATTGCTGACCCCAGGCTTCAAGGTGCAGGAAACCGCCGCGGCGCATGCCCATTGCAGCCATGAAAAAATCGCTGATGCCCGCGAGTTCGAGGTCACCAAGCATCGCGCCTTCCTGTCCCTGCGGCTGTCGTCGATCAGCGCCTATTCCTTTGCCGAAACAGTCGGTCCCTACTTCGGCCTGCGCCTGCTCACCGACTCGCTGCAAGTCACCCGGCCGCATGCCGACGGCGCCCTGCTGCCTTCGACGGTCAACCCCAAGCTGGCGCCGACCATCGAGGTCAGCGAACGCGAGGGGGAGCGACTCGGCCTGACCGTTGACCAGCGCATCGAGCTGGCAGCCGGCGCCCTGCACAACATGGGCCTGACTGACAACTTCGCCGAAATCGTGCTGATTTGCGGGCATGGCAGCACCACCACCAATAATCCCTATGCCGCCGGGCTGGACTGCGGCGCCTGCGGCGGCCATGCCGGCGACACTAATGCGCGGGTGGCGGCGGCCGTGCTCAACGATCCGGCGGTGCGCCAGGGCCTGGCCGAACGCGGCATCATGATCCCTGAGCCCACCCGCTTCGTCGCCGGGCGGCACGACACCACCACCGACGAAGTCACCCTGTACGACACCGACGACCTGCCGGAGCAGCCGCTGGAGACCATCCGCGACTGGCTCGCCGAGGCCGGCGAGCAGGCCTGCGGCGAACGCCTGCCCAGCCTGACCCGGGGCGAGCCGCCGCGCACCGACGCCACCCGCGAGGTCCGCCGGCGCAGCCGGGACTGGTCGGAAGTCCGCCCGGAATGGGGCCTGGCCCGCAACGCCGCCTTCATCGCCGCCCGCCGCGCCCGCACCGCGGGGCTCGACCTGCAGGGCCGGGTGTTTCTGCATGACTACGACCACGCCCGGGACAGCGACGGCAGTGTGCTCGAGCTGATCATGACCGCCCCGCTGGTGGTCGCTCACTGGATCAACATGCAGTATTACGTCTCGACCGTGGACAACGAGGTCTTCGGCAGCGGCAACAAGGTGCTGCATAACATCGTCAGCCGTCACGGGGTCATGCTCGGCAACCGCAGCGACCTGCAGGTCGGCCTGCCCTGGCAGTCAGTACATGACGGCGAGCGGTTCTACCACGAACCGATCCGCCTGCATGCCATCCTCGAAGCCCCCACTGCGGCCATCGATGCGGTCCTGGCCAAGCATGCCGACGTTCGGCAATTGGTGGATAACGGCTGGCTGCACCTGATGGCCTGGGACCCGGACAGCAACACCATCCGCCGCCGCTCGGTACTCGGCGATTGGCGGCGGCAGCCCGGCTCATGACGCGGGGTGCCGCCAGATGATAGGCCCGTAGGCTAGGGTGAGCAACGAACCCCAGCTATCTCGATTGCCCTTAGCGGTGGTGGCTGGGCTTCGTTCCTCCGCCCAGCCTACCGGCCCTGGACCTGACCGATGTTGCGGTCCGCCAGGCCATACAGAACGCCGGTGAGACCGTTAGTGTCTATGAAGAGGCACTCGCAAGCGACTATTATGGCTTATGCTCGACTGCGACAGGGGTCGCTTGGAGCGCTGATAACCAGCCAGTTTGGCAGGGGGCCAGATTAGCTAACTGGAGTGTTTGCGGCCTGGTCGGGCATGAGTGCATGAAACAATTTTCTCTTGAGCGTATGTCTGATTTCGAACTGATTGGGGAGCTAACCAATGTCGAGTTGATCGCGCGCGGCTCTGGCATTCGCGACCTATCCCGACTGAACAAGCAGTACGGTAAAGGGAAATGGCGCAAGCTGAAAGGCTATGCGCTTATTCGTCTGCAAACTGGCCGAGAGCGAACGGCCGAGCTTCACTGGTACGAAGCGCATGGCATTGGCAAACGCGAAATAAAACGCAAACGGTATATAGAATGATCATGAACGACAATCTCGACACATCAACAGGGTATGTTGTCTGCATTGATAATTCAGACTACCCTGCGTCACTCGAACGTAACAAGATCTATAGGGTGCTTCAGGACGAAGACGCGGCGGCGGATGGTGATATTCGAGTCATCGACGAAAGCGGCGAGGACTACCTCTACCCTGCGACTCGGTTTGTCCCAATCGAGGTTCCTTACGCCGTAAAGAAGTCTTTGGAAATGGCTGCTTAGCGGTGGTGGCTGGGCTTCGTTCCTCCGCCCAGCCTACCGGCCTTAGGTCC
>CAYFSA010000011.1:0-24681 GCA_964345605.1 uncultured Ectothiorhodospiraceae bacterium | reverse complement strand
CTTAGCGGTGGTGGCTGGGCTTCGTTCCTCCGCCCAGCCTACCGGCCTTAGGTCCCGTCGTCCCGGCCGGGACGACGAGTTGGCGCGGCCGCACAGCGGACCCTACTGGCACTCAGCTAAGCTCAGCGACAGTTTGGTGGAACGGAAAGCGTGATTAGGCTTACGGCCACGGCTGGGATGGCTCAAAGCAAACCACTGCGCAAATGCCGCGGCCGCAGCCCGAAGCCGAGCAGAACGGCAAAGAACACGACCGCCGCCGCGCCAATCAAGCCGAATAGCGCCAGGGCGCGGTCAAGCACCGGCCAGGTCGACCAGACCGCCAGCGGCGGGCTGAACCCGATTAAACCGGCACTCATTAGCGCGCCGGCGATGCTGATTTGCCCCAGCCAGCGGTTCCAGCCGGGCTGGGGCTGGTAATCCCCGCGCCGGCGCAGCTCGCGGTATAGCAGGCCGGCATTGACATAGGCCGCCAGAGCCGTCGCCAGGGCCAGGCCGGCATGAGGCCCTATCCAACCCAACCACACCCAAGGGCCAACCAACAGGACGTTCAGCAACATGTTGGCGAGCATGGCGTATATGCCAATACGCACCGGCGTGGCCGTATCCTGACGCGCATAAAAACCGGGCGCCAAGATCTTGATGGCGATAAAGCCGGGCAGGCCGCAGGCCAGAGCTACCAAAGCCAGGCTGGCCATACGGGTATCCTCGACGGTGAAAGCGCGATATTGGACCAGCGTGGCAAGGATAGGCTGGCTCAAGCAGATCAGCCCCAGCATGGCCGGCAGGCCGGCCAGCACGCCCAAACGCAGGGCCCAGTCGAGGGTATCGCGATAACCCGCACTATCTTGCTGAGACTGTTGCCGCGAGAGTTTTGGCAGAATCACTGTACCGATAGCAATGCCGATCAAGGCCAACGGCAACTCCACGAAGCGATCGCCATAATACAGCCAGGAAATCGAGCCCGTGGCCAGCAGCGAGGCCAGTAAGGTATCGAACAGCAGGTTGATCTGCACCACCGATGAGCCGAATAGCGCCGGCAGCATCAGGCGCACGATCTGCCGTACGCCGGCATGCGCGCGCTGCCAGCGCGGTCTGGGCAAAAGCCCCTGGCGCGCCAGAAACGGGAGTTGAAAGGCCAATTGCGCGATACCGGCCAACAGCACACCCCAGGCCAGAGCCGTCACGGGATCGGCCAACTGCGGTGCCAGCCAAAGCGCCGCACCGATCAGGGAGAGATTGAGCAGCACCGGCGTGAACGCGGGCACGGCGAACTTTCCCAGGCTGTTCAAGATGCCCCCAGCCAGCGCGGTGAGCGAGATGAATAGCAAGTAGGGGAACGTCAAGCGCAGCATGTCGGTCGCCAGCGCATGCCGCTCCGGCTCACCGACAAACCCCGGGGCGAACAGCGTGATCAACCAGGGCGCCGCCAGCACCCCAACTGCCGTGATGAGCATCAACACCAACAGCAAAGTACCGGCGGCATGGTCGACCAAATCCTTGAGCTCAGCGCGGCTGCGTTGAGTCTGGTATTGTGAGAACACCGGTACGAAAGCCTGGGCGAAAGCCCCTTCGGCGAACAAGCGGCGCATGAAGTTAGGGATCCGAAAAGCAACGAAGAAAGCATCCGTGCTGCCGGTTGCGCCGAACAGGACGGCAATCACCATGTCGCGCAGATAGCCAAAGATCCGCGAGAGCATGGTCATCGCCCCGACTGTGCCCATGGCACGCAATAAATTCATTGGCTGCCCCAGCTCCTTTCAAGCGCAGATGGGTCCGCAAGCATTTGACAAGACTGAATGGGCGTCGCATTATTCGCGGTTTATCCGAAATGTCAACGTAGCTATTGCAGGGGAGTCGTCACTTGCCTAACATCAAATCCGCCAAAAAGCGTGTCCGGCAATCTGAACAAAGGCGCCAGCGCAATGTCGCCCTGCGCTCGCGGGTGCGCACTTATATCAAGAAAGTCCTGAAAGCCATTCGCACCGGCAATGCCGAAACTGCGCAAACGGCCTACCAGGAAGCGGTGCCCATCATCGACAAAAGCGTCACCAAAGGCGTCATTCACAAGAACAAAGCCGCCCGTCACAAGAGCCGCCTGAACGCCCGGATCAAGGCGTTGTCGGTCTAACACACCAACGCAAGGGCCGGCCCCACCGCTCTCGCCCTTGCGGTAATGCTGGATAACCTCGACAGGAATCGGATGCTACTCGCACTACTCGCCATTTTGGGCGGTTTTATCGTCTTGATCTGGAGCGCGGATCGTTTCGTCGCCGGCGCCAGCTCACTGGCCTCCAATCTTGGCGTACCGCCGCTGATCGTCGGCCTGACTATCGTCGGCATCGGCACCTCGGCACCGGAAATGCTGATCTCCGGGCTCGCGGCAGGGCAAGGCAACGCGGGGCTGGGTATTGGTAACGCGGTCGGCTCCAATATCGCCAACATGGGCCTGATCCTGGGGATCACTGCTTTGTACCGGGCTCTGGATGTCGGCTCGCGAACCCTGCGCCGGGAAATGCCGCTGATGATTGGGGTCACGTTGATCGCCTATTTATTGGTCGCGGATCACCATCTGGGGCACTGGGACGGTGGCATTCTGCTATTCGGCATGGTTGTCTTTCTTGCCTGGCTGGTCTATACCGCCGAGCATACTGGTGCCGATGATCCGCTGCGGGCCGAGCTGCAAAACGAAATCACCAGCACAACCATGGGACCGGCCACTGCGGCCTTGTGGTTCCTAGTGGGGCTGGTACTGCTCATCGCCAGCTCCAAGCTGCTAGTTTGGGGCGCGGTCGCGATCGCTGAAATGTTTGGTGTCAGCGATCTGGTCATCGGCCTGACCATTGTGGCAATCGGCACCAGCCTGCCAGAGCTCGCGACCTGCCTGACCGCTGCCAAAAAAGGCGAGGCCGATATCGCTATTGGCAACATTATTGGCTCGAACCTGTTCAATTTGCTGGCCGTACTGGCATTGCCGGGCCTCATTGCGCCAGGCGCAGTGCTGCCGGAAGTACTGAACCGGGATTTCCCAATCCTGACGGTCATCACCCTGATATTCGCGCTGACCGCTTATGGTCTGCACAAGCATGGCCGCATCACCCGCTGGGAGGGCGGCTTGCTGTTGCTAGGCTATGTCGGCTATCAAGGATTGTTGTATACGACGGCATGAACTCACCTTCACCACCGATTAGCAGGGCCGGTTAAAACTTGCCCTACTGGGACCCTTACCTACGGCGCCGGGTAGGGTCGGTTTCAACCGACCGCCTCACCTGCAGGCAGGCTCGGCGAGGCGGGTTAAACCCCGCCCTACGAAGACATGGTCACCCTGACGGGTAACCGAGCTGGCCAGCTATATTGTGACCCTACTCCGACAGCCTCCATGCGGCCAGCATAAGTCCATGCATAACCACACATCCCAACCAGCACCGACTACAGTCGCCGATAATCGCTTGACCGAACTGGGGCGGGCCGTGCTCGACACCGAGATTGCGGCCCTGGCGGCCTTGCGAGAGCGGCTCGATCATGAATTCGTGCGCGCCTGCCGCTTCATGCTCGCCTGTCGCGGGCGCATCGTCGTGCTCGGCATGGGCAAATCCGGCCATATCGGCGGCAAGATCGCGGCGACCCTGGCGAGCACGGGCAGTCCCGCCTTTTTCGTACATCCAGGCGAGGCCAGTCATGGCGACCTCGGCATGATTACCCCCGGCGATGTAGTACTCGCGCTCTCGAATTCCGGCCAAACCAGTGAAATCCTGACCCTGGTCCCACTGCTAAAACGCCTCGGCACGCCACTGGTGGCGCTGACCGGCAATCCCCGCTCGCCCCTGGCACAGGAAGCCGACTGTCATATCGATGTCAGCGTTGCGCAGGAGGCTTGCCCCTTAGGATTGGCCCCCACGGCCAGCACCACCGCCACGCTGGCCATGGGGGATGCTTTGGCCGTGGCATTGCTGGAAGCCCGCGGCTTCACCGCTCAGGATTTTGCCCGCTCCCATCCCGGCGGCAAGCTCGGTCGGCGTTTGTTGCTGCATGTCGGCGATATCATGCACAGCGGCGAGCGCCTGCCGCAAGTCTCGCCCACAGCCGGGCTCGGCCCCGCCCTGGTGGAGATTTCCCGTAAAGGTTTGGGGCTGGCGGTTATCACCGATGCTGACAATCATGTCTTAGGTGTGTTTACCGACGGCGATCTGCGCCGCACCATTGATCGCGGCCTGGACATATATCGGCTCAGCATCGGTGAAGTAATGACCGCGCCATGCAAAACCGTCAACCCGGATTTACTAGCTGTCGAGGCCTTGAAGTTAATGGAGGACAGCAAAATCAATGCGCTGCCGGTGGCCGATGCCGACAATCGCCTACTCGGCGTGTTCAATATGCACGATTTGCTGCATGCCGGCGTGGCCTGACGCGGACGCTGTTAACGCGCATGCTGGCGCTGTTTCCGGCCAGCCTAATAGCGGCATGAGGTTCAAAGGTTGCCGAACAGCCGCTGCCACAAACGGCGGCGATTGTTGGCAAGCGGCACAGCAGCCTGCAGCTCACACGGCGGGAGCTTCGACATGATCCAGCCCGGCAGCGGCGGCTGACCACTGCTGCCGCAGACCATGCCGAGATTGTTGGGGTCGAAGATTTTAACGAAGGCGGGCATTTCGAGGTTATCGACGAAAACGATGCCGCAGTAGCTTTCGGTATGCTCACGGCGCAGCAGCTCGTCGATAGCCGTGAGGAAATCCGCCACTTCAGCGCCGCCGGCCGGCCGCGCGGGCGGCGGCTCGCCGATCGCATAGACGAACCAGCCGCCATCGGCATCCGCCTGAATCCGCTGCCATAATGTCTCGAGATCGGCCCAGCGCAGCAGATTCTTGAAGCGCCCGGCAAAGGCCGTACGGAAGGCCTCCTCCGCTGCCACTAGATGAACAGACAGATATCGCTGTCGCCGGCAAATTCGAAGAAAGTAGCCGCACCGCCATAATCAATGCCATCGATGAAATCGGAAGTCGGCATCTCGAACAAATCCACCGTCATCTGACAGGCTATCAGGCGTACGTCGGCTTCCAGGCACAGGTCACGCAGATCTTCGAGACTGGCCACGCCCTTGGACTGCATTTTCTTTTTCATCATCATGGTCATCATATCCTGCATGAAGGGCAGGCCCTGAACCATAACCGGCATGGGCATGGGCATGGGCATACCGGGGTTGCCGATGGAAGTGACCTTGAGATTGAGCTTTTTCTTCAACAGCTGTAAGCCATAGAAGGTGAAAAAGATTTGGGTCTCATAGCCGAGGGCCGCCGCGGTCGAGGCCAGGATGAACGGTGGATACCCCCAGTCGAGGGTGCCCTTGGTCGCGATAATTGCTAATTTTTTCTCGGTCATGTCAATCTACTCATGCTAGCGGTTTATCTTGAGTGCTTCAGTACGTCCGGCAAGCTACGGTTGCCATTGGCAGATGTCAAGCAATCCTTGCCGATACCGTGAAATATCATGACCCGGCGCCGCTGACGACTGAAGCGCCGAACCTCGAACGGAAATCATCATGAAATTTACTGAAGACAGACCCAGTGGTCACGTCATTCGCGCGCATAGCGCCACCCACATCCAGGTCGACGAAACCTGGTATGCCCATAGCCTGATCATCACGGCCGACTCTCTCGACAGCCGTTGGCCGCCCCGGCATTTTGCCGAGCTCACCACTGAGCATCTTGAGCCGGCGTTGACTCGCCCGCCGGAGGTATTGTTACTGGGCACGGGGCAACAGTTGCAATTTCCCTCGCCACGCCTGCTCGGGCCGCTGCATAACGCCGGCGTCGGCATCGAAACCATGGACACGGCGGCGGCTTGCCGAACCTTCAATCTGCTGATGGGCGAAGGCAGGCAGGTGATGGCAGCTTTGATTGTGGAACTGGCTTAATGTTTATCAACCTTCTAGCAGGTGCTCACCAGAGAAGCCGCGATGCTCCAGGATGCGGCGCAGGCGCTTGAGGGCATCCATCTGAATCTGCCGGACCCGCTCGCGCGTGACGCCAAGGGCATGGCCTACCTCTTCCAGGGTGGCGCGCTCGTGGCCATGCAGCCCGAAGCGGCGAATGATGACTTCGCGCTGCTTATCCTCGAGCTCATGCAGCCAGTCGTCGACTAACGCCGCCACGTCCTGATCCTGGATGAAGGTGTCCGGTTCCTGGCTTTGCTCATCGGGCAATACGTCGAGCAGCGGGCGATCGCTTTCCTTGCCGGCGGGCAGATCCACCGAGGCGGCACGCTCGTTCAGACTGAGCAACCGCTTGACGTCCTCGACCGGCTTGTCGAGTAACATGGCGACTTCTTCGGGGGTGGGCTCGTGCTCGAGATTCTGGGTCAGCTCGCGGACCGTGCGCAGACAGACATTGAGCTCTTTGATGATATGGATAGGCAGGCGGATGGTGCGGGTCTGATTCATCAGTGCCCGCTCGATGGTCTGGCGAATCCACCAAGTCGCATAGGTCGAAAACCGAAACCCACGCTCGGGATCGAATTTCTCCACGGCACGGATCAAGCCGAGATTGCCTTCCTCGATCAAATCCAGCAAGGCCAGGCCGCGATTGAGATAGCGGCGGGCGATTTTGACGACCAGGCGCAAATTGCATTCGATCATGCGCTTGCGGGCAGCAAGATCGCCTTGCTGAGCCTGACGGGCGTAGTAGATTTCCTCTTGGGCCGTCAATAACGGTGAGTATTCGATTTCGCTCAAATACAACCGCGTCGCATCCAGCTCGCGCCGCGGTACTTCACCCACACTGTAGGCGCCCGGCCGCTCACTGTCCTCGGTAACCGGGCCAGCCTCACCCTCCGGCGTGCCCGCATCATCGGCCATCTCCTCGGCCAGCGGATCATTCCGCAATTCTTCATCCGAGGCATCAAGCACCTCTTCGGCAGCGGCCTCGAGCGCTTCCTCCTCCAGCTCACCCTTATCAATAGCCGGTTCATCGCAGCGGCGATGCGACCGCTTGGACATAGGTCTCGTTCCTCTGGTGGAGCATGCCACACGTTACGAGTAGCCGACACAGCGCCGAACCCACTCATCGGCCATCAAGGTCAACATACAGGGGAATAACCTAGCGGCTTGTTTAGCGCCCCTCGACTCGGCTTCAGGGTCGAGCGGGTAAACGCGTTAAGGGATCGATGGGTTGACCGTCCAATCTAATCTCGAAATGCAGCAAGGGCCTTGCTGCCCCGCTGCTCCCCAACTCAGCGATTTGTTGGCCTGCCGTCACGCTGCGGCCTTCGGCGACCAGCAGACGGCGGTTATGGCCGTAAGCGCTAATGTAATGCTCATCGTGCTTGATGATGATAAGGCGTCCATACCCCACGAGTCCACTACCGCTGTAGACGACCCGGCCGGCCTTGGCCGCGACGATGGCAGCGCCGGGCCGGCCGGCGATGGCGATGCCTTGCTTATCCGCTGCGCTTTGCGCGAACTGCCGGATCACCTGGCCCTGCAGCGGCCACACCCAAGCGGACTGCGCCTTGGCGGGCTCGGCAGCCGGCGCTGGGGCTGTTGGCTGGTCAGGCTCGGCTTGGAGCGTGGCCTCAGAGGCCACCGGCGTCGCCGCCCCGGCCTGCGGCTCAGCGGCTGGCGGCGCGGGCTCGTTCCCATCAGCGGCGGCGCGCGGCGGTGTGGCTGGCTTGGCGGGCGTTTGTTTGCGGCCAGAATCAGCGCCAGCGGCAGGGGCGCGCCGGGCCGGTGCCGTGTTCGCGGGTTTGTGCTCGCCGGGCAGGGGCAGCTTGGCCATTTGCGGAGCGGTCTCTTGCGTATCATCGGCTGCCGATTTGGCGTCTTGGGGCGGGTACAGACGCAGCTTTTGCCCCGGATAAATGGTATAGGGGGGGTCGAGCTCATTCCAGGCGGCAATTCGTTGGTGATCAAGCTGATAACGCCAGCCGATCGTCGCCAGATTGTCACCCTTGGCGACAGTGTGATATCGCGGCCGGGACTCGCCATCTTGGTCAGCCGCCTGCCGCTCCCCCCGATCAGCGCCGGGGCGGGCAGCGCCAGCCTCGCGCGGGGGGCGCATCCGCAACAACTCGCCGGGTTTAAGCTGTTGATCGGGCTCGATATGATTCCACTTGGCCAAGTCTGCCCGAGGCAAATGAAACCGCCAGGCGATAGTGGTCAGCGTCTCGCCCGGCTGGACGCGGTAATATCCAGGCCCACTGGTCTTAGGCAACAACCCGCTGCAGCCGCCGAGCGTCAGCAGCAACAAACCCAACACACAAGCGAACACACAAGCGGACAACCGCAGGCGCATCAGCCACTCCAATGCCAGACCAAGGCGATCAGCAACACGCCCACAGTAGCCCAACCCAGCCATTCGACATACCGCCGGACGGTCGCTTCCACCTTGGGACCCAGCCAGCCGACCAAAATAGCAACCAGGAAGAAGCGGCTGCCGCGCCCCAGAAATGAGGCCAGCAGGAACGGCAGGAATGCCATACTGAGCGCCCCGGCGGAAAGCGTGAACAGCTTGTAGGGGATAGGTGAGAACCCGGCAACCAGCACAATCCATACGCCCCAGCGGGTAAACCAATCCTGCACCGCGGCGAAACTCTCGGCATAGCCGGCAGCCGCCAGCCAGGGCTGCACCGCCTCAAGGGCCAACATGCCGATCGCATACCCCAGAATGCCGCCGGCCACCGAAGCCAGGGTCGTCAGCAGCGCCAGCCATAAGCGCTTATGCGGCTGGGCGACCACCATGGGAATCAACATGACATCTGGTGGGATCGGAAACACCGAGGACTCGGCAAAACTCAGTGCCGCCAGATAGCGCGGCGCATGGCGATGCCCGGACCAGCGCATGACCCGCTCGTACAAACCGCCGAAAAGCTTCAAAGCGTACTCCTTACCCGAGACTCGCCACACAGCAGGGCTCGGGACCGCCAAAAATATCGCGTCGCAAGCATTGGCCTCAGCCCAACACCGATAACGTATGCCCCCTCAGGCACAGCCCTTGAGCCAGCCGGCAACATGCTCGATGGCATCATAGCGTGTCAAATCGATTTGAATGGGGGTCACCGAAACATAGCCATTGGCCACGGCATAAAAATCCGTGCCTAGCCCGGCATCTTCCTCGTTGCCTGGCGGGCCGACCCAGTAAATGGTGCGGCCGCGCGGATCAACCTCACGCACCACCGGCTCGGCTTTGTGCCGATGCCCCAGGCGGGTGGCCTGAAAACCTGCCAGGGCCTCCCAGGGCCGATCAGGGACATTGACATTGAGAATGGTGTCAGCGGGCAGTGGGTCGGCACGTAACTGCTTGACCAGGGTCACCGCCGTGCGCGCCGCCGTGGCAAAATGAGTCGGCTGATAGGAGTTCAGCGAAACCGCCAGCGCCGGCAAACCCAGAAACCGGCCTTCCGTGGCGGCGGCGACCGTACCGGAATAGAGCACATCATCACCGAGATTCGCCCCGGCGTTGATCCCGGATACCACCATGTCGGGCTCGCTTGTGAGCAAACCGGTCAAGGCCACATGCACGCAATCGGTGGGCGTGCCGTCAATGAAAATGTAACCGTTGGCGGCGTTCGCCGCGCGCAACGGCCGGTCCAAAGTCAGACTGTTACTCGCGCCGCTGCGATTGCGATCGGGCGCCACCACCGTGACCCGCGCGAGCTCGCCCAGCGCCTCGGCGAGATATGCCAGGCCCGGCGCCTGGTAGCCATCATCATTACTTACGAGGATATGCATGGTTGAGCCGCCTATTCAATCGTTCGTACTATACTGCAAACGTCAGGCTGTGCGCATGTCCATTGGCGTCTTTGCCAGCGGTAAGCCGCCCGGCGCCAGCCGCACCATTGCCACAACTCGCGATCGAGGTCCCCAGGCCATGCCGCGTAATAAGCCCAGTGACGAGGAAATCGAGCTGTTTCACCAGGCGATTGGCGCCGTCACGCCGCTAGATGCGGAACCGCGTCATCACGAACCAGAGCAGCCGAGCCCGCGTGCCGAGCAAAGCGAACGCGATAAGCAGCAGGTGATGCGTGACGTATTGACTCAAGCCTACGATTGCGAAGATGTCCAGCCCGGCGACATCTTGAGCTATTGTGTGCCCGGTGTCACCCGGACGGTATTCCGCAAGCTCCGCCGGGGCCAGTACCGTATCGAACGCGAACTGGATTTGCACGGCTTCACCAGCGACGAAGCCCAGCGTGCCCTGAGCCAATTTTTATATTCCTGTCGGTACACCGGGATCCGCTGCCTGCGTATTATCCACGGCAAGGGCAAACGCTCGAGCAACGATGGCCCGGTTTTAAAAAGCCGCGTGAATCATTGGCTGCGCCAACGCTATGAGGTCCTGGCCTTTTGCTCGGCACGCCCGAATGATGGCGGCACCGGCGCGATCTATGTCCTCCTGCGCGCAGCCAATGTCTAAATCACTAAAAAATACAAATAAATACAGGTAGTTACAAAATAATTTAGACATCGTCTATTAATGACCTAGGTCAATGAGGTAGGCTTTTGGCACGCGCAAACTTAAACTGCTTTGCAGGTCTAAGCATTGTCCTTTAGGACCTCACCGAGTGCTGCGGTCGCCGTAAACAGCCCCGCCAGCCGCGCAATACCCGCCTTGAGCGAGTGGGTATACATCGACATTAACAATCCAGGAGATCACATCGATGGTTTCTGAGACGGTGATTGAACTATCCCGATGGCAATTCGCCCTCACCGCCATGTACCACTTTTTATTCGTGCCGTTGACCTTGGGGCTTTCATGGCTGCTCGTCATAATGGAATCGGTCTATGTCATGACCGGCAAACAAATCTACAAGGACATGACCAAATTCTGGGGCAAGCTGTTCGGCATTAACTTTGCCTTGGGGGTAACCACCGGCATCACTATGGAATTTCAGTTCGGCACGAACTGGGCCTATTACTCCCATTATGTCGGCGATGTATTCGGCGCCCCGCTCGCCATCGAGGGGCTGATGGCGTTCTTCCTGGAATCAACCTTCGTTGGGCTGTTCTTCTTCGGCTGGGATCGCTTGAGTAAAGTCCAGCACCTGACAGTGACCTTCCTCACGGCTCTGGGCTCGAGCCTGTCAGCCATGTGGATTTTGATCGCCAACGGCTGGATGTCCAACCCGGTCGGCGCCGAGTTCAACCCCGAAACCATGCGCATGGAAATGCAGAGCTTTGCCGAAATCCTGTTCAACCCGGTCGCGCAGGTCAAATTCGTCCATACCGTCTCCGCCGGCTATCTGACGGGGGCCATGTTCGTGCTCGGCATCAGCGCCTGGTATCTGCTCAAGGGCCGTGATCTGGGCTTTGCCCGTCGCAGCTTCGCCGTGGCTGCCGGTTTTGGTCTGGCCTCGGCCCTGTCGGTCATCGTCCTTGGTGACGAAAGCGGCTACGAGCTTGGCGACGTGCAAAAGACTAAACTCGCGGCCATGGAAGCCGAATGGGAAACCCACGACCCGCCGGCAGCGTTCACCCTATTCGGTTTCCCCGATAGCGAAGCGGAAACCACCCATAACGCCATCAAAATTCCCTGGGTCATGGGGCTGATCGCCACCCGCGACTTCGATGAAGAAGTCATTGGCATCAAAGATTTGAAACAACGCTATGAGGCCCGCATTCGCAGCGGCGCCGAAGCCTACGAGCTGCTGAACAAAATTCGCCGCGACGAGGCGACCCCGGCCGACCGGGAGCGCTTTGATCTCATCGAAGCCGATCTGGGCTATGGCATGCTGCTCAAGGCCTATACGGACAATCCCGCCACGGCAACCGACGCCATGGTCAAACAGGCCGCCGAGGATGCCATCCCACGGGTTGCCCCGCTGTTCTGGAGCTTCCGCCTGATGGTCTTGTGCGGGATTGCCATGCTGTTCATCTTTGCCGGCGCCGTGGTCGTCTGTGCCCGCCGCAGCGCGATGCGTCACCGCTGGCTGCTGCGCCTGGCGTTTTGGGGGATTCCGCTGCCCTGGATCGCGTCGCTGGCTGGCTGGTTCGTGGCCGAGTATGGTCGCCAGCCCTGGGCCATCGGTGAGGTTCTGCCGACTTTCCTGGCCAGCTCCACCCTCGGCATAGGCGATTTGATCTTCAGTCTCGTCGGCTTCATGCTGTTTTATACCGTACTCTTGGTCATCGAGGTGTACCTGATGGTGCATTTCGCGCGCAAAGGCCCGAGCAGTCTCCATACCGGCCGCTATCATGGCGAACAGCCGGATGCTTCGTCCTCTGAGCAAGACACTGCTGTGCTTGCCGGCACCACCCCAGCAACGCAGAGTTGATCTTTAAGGAGAATCACGATGCTAATGCCACTCGATTACGAAACCCTGAAGTTAGTTTGGTGGGTCTTGGTCGGCGTACTACTGATCGGCTTTGCCGTCACCGATGGCTTCGACATGGGTGCCGGCACCCTCCTGCCCTTCGTCGGCAAAACCGATGCCGAGCGGCGGGTCGTCATCAACGCGGTCGGCCCGCACTGGGACGGCAACCAGGTCTGGTTCATCACCGCCGGCGGCGCGATTTTCGCCGCCTGGCCGGCGGTCTACGCGGCCGCGTTTTCTGGCTTCTACCTGGCCATGCTGCTGGTGCTGTTCGCTTTGTTCTTCCGGCCTGTCGGCTTTGATTACCGCAGCAAGATCGAGGATCCGCGTTGGCGTAACGCTTGGGACTGGGGACTGTTCATCGGCGGCACCATCCCCCCTATAGTCTTTGGAGTAGCCATCGGCAATCTCCTGCAAGGCGTCCCCTTCCATTACGACAATCTGCTGCGCCCTGAGTACACCGGCAGCCTGTGGGGTCTGTTGTTCAATCCCTTCGCCCTGCTGGTCGGGATTGTCTCTCTGGCCATGCTGACCATGCACGGTGCCATTTATGTGCAAATGCGCACCGAAGGCGCGGTTCGGCAGCGGTTGCGGGCCGCTGCCAGTGGCTTCAGCCTGCTGTATATCGCCACCTTCGCCCTGGCCGGCATGATCGTGTCTTTCAGCTGGTTCGGCACCCAAGGCTATGAAATCGTCAGTATGCCGCCCACTGACGCCCTGCCCAATCCGACCGCCAAGGAGGTGGTCACGGGCACTGGCCTGCTGCATAACTTCGAGCACTATCCGGCCATGTGGATCGCGCCCTTATTGGGCTTTGCCGGGGCCCTCGGGGTCTTGCTGTTCGCCCGGGTCAATCTGCCTGGCTGGGGTTTTATCTTCAGCATGCTGACCCAGGCCGGCACTATCCTGACCGCCGGGTTCGCCATGTTCCCGTTCGTCATGGCCTCCAAAACCATGCCTTCACATAGCCTGACGGTCTGGGACAGCCCCTCGAGTCATCTGACTCTGACGGTGATGTTCTGGGCGGCAGTGATCTTCATTCCGATCATTTTGCTCTATACCTTGTGGTGTTACCGCTCGCTCTGGGGCAAAGTCACCGTGGAGCAGATCGAAGCCAACACCCATTCTGCCTATTAAGTTAACCGGGAGACTTCGTTATGTGGTATTTCGCCTGGATACTCGGCGTCCTGCTAGCTTGTGCCGTGGGGGTCATCAATGTGCTCTGGCTCGAGCAAACGGCTTGCCTGGGTGATGATGACTGCAGCGGCCGCAATCCCGACCAGGACAGCGCCTGACTTTCAACCTAGCACTTGACGCCTGCTGCCTGCCCGAATATAAGGAAATCATGCTGGGCAGGCAGGCGTTACCGCTGGCAAACAACGCATGCCCGAGAAGACTTACGCCTATTGACATACTTTACCTGATCGCGGAATGCCATTGTGGCGTGGTAGGATATTTGTATATGACCTGCCGCGACACGGATTAAGTGCCCGGCAGCGCCGCAGGAATTACGCTAAATTTTGGGAGTCGGTGCATTCTGCCCATGCCAAAGAAAGAGTCAATCAGTAACTGCGTGACCTGTCCTATTCGTCACGTCAGCATTTTTGCCGGCCTTACGTCAGAGGAGATCAAAAACCTCGATGTGCCGGTAATCAAGGTCACCTATGAGCCCGGCGAAGTGCTGTATCACGAAAGCGGTAAAACCCTGTCAGCCTTCACCATCTACTCAGGCGTGGTCAAACTGCTGCGCTCGTTGCCCAACGGCCGCAATCAAATCGTGCGCCTATTGTCCACGGGGGATATCTTCGGCTTCGAAGGCCTGATCGAAGATCATTATCATCATACCGCCGTGGCCATCAATCAAACCTTGGTTTGCCGGCTGTCATTGCCGGAACTGACCAGCCTGAGCCGCGAGCATGCCAGCGTGCGCGAAGCCCTCGTCCAGCGCTGGGCTACTGCGCTGCGCCAGGCCGAGCAATTAGTCATGGAAATGGGCTCGAAGAAGGCGGCCGAGCGCCTGGCGGCCTTCCTGCTCCACTGGTGCCAGCACGCTCAGCAGGACAACTGGACCCCCCTGCCCTTGACCCGGCAGGAACTCGGTGAGCTGCTGGGCTTGACTGTGGAGACGGTCAGCCGGTTTCTAGCGGAATGGAAACGCCTCGGTCTGCTCGAGGAAAAAGGCGGCCAGATCCGTATTCAGCGAACCGCTGAACTGCAAGCCCGTACCGAAGGCGCACGGCTTTGATGAAACAGTTACCGGTAGGCATTGTCGTAAATTCGTTGCCTTAACCCTTGTTGATAATTATCAATACCGATATGCTCTTGAGTGATGGAGTTAGCGAAGTGATCGGCATTGACGGCACGCTTGCGGCAAGCATCCGGCTCGTGCGAGCCGGAGTCGGCTGAGCGAATTGACCCGACATGTCATCGACTGACCACTCTACAACTCAAATAAACAGATAAGACGCACCACACACCATCAGGAGGCAGTATCATGGCCCATATTGTAATTCTTGGCGCTGGCCTCGGCGGTATGCCAGCCGCTTATGAGATGCGCGAGGCGCTGGCAAAACAGCATGAAGTCACGCTCATCAACGATCGCGAAGAATTTCAGTTCTACGCCTCAAACCCCTGGTTAGCCGTCGGTTGGCGTAAAGCCAAACAGATCACTTTCCCGATTCGCCCGCGAGTCGAGCGCAAGGGCATTAACTTCATCGCCCAGCGCGCCGACAAGATCGATGGCGAGGCCAATCGCATCACCCTACAAAACGGCGAAACGGTCGATTATGACTATCTGGTCATTACCACCGGCCCGCGACTGGCCTTCGAGGAAATCGAGGGAGCCGGCCCGATCAATGGCTACACCCAGTCCATCTGCACGGTCGATCACGCGGAGAAGGCCTACGAAGCCTATAAAGAGCTGCTAGCCGACCCCGGTCAGGTCATTCTCGGAGCCATGCCCTTCGCGAGCTGCTTCGGCCCGGCCTACGAATTCTCGTTCATCATGGACGCCGACTTGCGCAAGCGTAAGATGCGCAAGGATATTCCGATGAAATTCGTCACCTCCGAGCCTTATATCGGCCACATGGGCCTGGGCGGCGTCGGTGACTCGCGCGGTATGCTCGAATCCGAGCTGCGCGGTCATCATATCGAGTGGATCACCAATGCCAAGGTCACCAAGGTCGAACCCAATAAGATGTATGTCGATCAGTTCAACGACAATGGTGAAAAAATCAATGAGCATGAGCTCGACTTCAAGTTTTCCATGATGATGCCAGGCTTTAAGGGCGTTGATGCGATCGCGAATGTCGAAGGGCTGTGCAACCCGCGCGGCTTCGTGCAAGTCGACGACTACCAGCGCAACCCCAAATACCAAAACATTTACTCGGCGGGCGTCTGCATCGCTATTCCCCCGGTCGAGCAGACCCCGGTCCCGACCGGCCCGCCGAAGACCGGCTATATGATCGAATCCATGGTCTCGGCCATCGTGCATAACATCGAAAACGACCTGGCCGGCAAGCCGGTGGATCAACAAGGCACCTGGAATGCCATCTGTATCGCGGATATGGGTGATACCGGCGCGGCCTTCGTGGCCCTGCCGCAAATCCCGCCGCGCAACGTCAACTGGTTCAAGAAAGGGAAATGGGCGCATCTGGCCAAGATCGCCTTCGAGAAATACTTCCTGCGCAAGATGAAAAATGGGTCCTCCGAACCCATTTATGAACGCTACATCCTGAAGGCTTTGGGCATCGAGCGACTCGTTTAACTCACTTAAACGCTAGCAACTTGTGCCTTGGGCAAGTGCGGCGGCCGTACCGACGGCTCGAATAGACCGTGACCACAAGAGGCTCTGGCCGCGCATTTGCCCCAAAGCTTATTTCCCAGACCAGCAGTGACCGGCAGCGGGTTATGCATTCACCAAAATTTATTTATTTAGAATATTCTAATATACTTGCAATAACCGCTAAGTCCTGTTATCTTTATTTTGTGGTTGGTAAACAAACCAGGTAAAGTCACAAATCACCTGTTGTGCATCCTATGGGTTTGGGGGATGTATAGCTTCAGCAAAGCAACCTGCCCACAAGTGTTCCAAACACACAAAAACCTTTTGGAGTTACGACGATGACAAAGTTGACCAAAACTGTTGCACTGGCTGCATTGGCTGCCGCAATCACCTTGCCGCTGACCGCGAGCGCCTTCTGGGGTGGTGGCCCCTGGGGTGGTTACCCGTATGGCGGTGGTTATCCGGGCTATTATGGCGGTGACCGCACCTGGGCAGACGGCTTCGGCGACATGTTCGGCGATTTCAATATGAGCGCTAGCGGCCGTGGCTGGGGCCGTGGCTATGGTGATTACTATGATCGTTACGGCTATGGCGGCCCGCATGGCTATCCGGGCTACGGCGGCTATGGCGCTCCTTACGGTGGCGGTTATGGCCCGACGCCGTATGGCCGCGGTCCGGCTCCCTACGGTGCCCCCATGGGTCGCCCCGCGCCTCAGCAAGCACCGCAGCAGCAGCAAGCACCGGAAGGCAAATAAGCTGACCGCTTAGCCAGTGCAAAGGCGTGCCCCTCATTGGGGCACGCTTTCCCCAAACGCGATCAACTCACCCCTCTCCCTACCTTCGCGCTCACCGCACCCCCTCAAGTCAACACAGTCTCTGCTGACGCTAGCTGTGCATTTATCTTCAAGCAATCCTGGCTCAAATTTTGCTAGTAATCCCTATCTTATCGCTTCCCGGCGACAGGGTTTGTGTATAATCAAACAGGACTTGATTAGTCCTGTTTAATAACCTATTATTGCACTCAGTTATAGGCTAAGCGATGCTCCCTGCCAGACAGCGAGCCGACCGTCGGGAGAAACGGATGTTACGCATCAGCAAACTGAGCGATTATGCCACTGTTCTGTTAACGACTATGGCCGAACAGCATAGCCATGCAGTTAATGCCGTCCGCCTTGCCGAGCGTACGGGTCTGGCCAAACCGACTGTCACCAAGCTCCTCAAACTGCTGGCAGCCGATGGCCTACTGCAATCGATCCAGGGCCGGCACGGCGGCTATCAATTGGCGATCGAGCCGGCGGATATTTCGATCAGGCGGATCATCGAAGCCGTCGACGGCCCTATCGCCATCACTGAATGCAGTCATACCACCGGAGATTGCGGCATTGAGCAGACCTGTCATTCCCGCGGGCATTGGCAACAAATCAATCGCGCCGTGCGCCAAGCGCTAGCGGATGTGAAATTGGAGCAACTCGCGCAGGAAGCAGCCCGCCCTGAGACCATCGTCATGCAGCGCATGGCCCCCTTGCGCTCCGAAGTGGGCTAAGGCGGGCTGGCTTGACCGGTTTTAAACCATTAACCATCTGAATATGTGAGGGTAAGCGACCATGTCCCAACAAAGCCAGGAAGTCGAGCAACTTGTCTCTCGTGAGTATAAATACGGGTTCCAAACCGATATCGAACAGGACAGCATCCCGCCGGGCCTGAATGAAGACGTGGTGCGGATAATCTCGGCCAAAAAAGGCGAGCCTGAATTCATGCTCCAATGGCGCCTGAAGGCTTATCGGAATTGGCAGCAAATGCAAGAACCCAGTTGGGCCAAGGTCTCCTATCCGAAAATCGACTACCAGACCATTTCCTACTACGCCGCGCCGAAAAGCGCCGAGGAGAAAGCCGCAGAAGCGCCCAAGAGTCTTGACGAAGTCGACCCCAAGCTGCTCGAGACTTACGAAAAGCTCGGCGTGCCACTGCACGAGCGGGAACGCCTGGCCGGCGTCGCAGTGGACGCCGTCTTCGACAGCGTCTCGGTGGCCACCACTTACAAGGAAAAGCTGGCGGAAAAAGGCATTATCTTCTGCTCGTTCTCGGAGGCCCTACAGAACCACCCGGATCTGGTCGAACAATATTTGGGGCAAGTCGTGCCGCCGGGGGATAACTACTTCGCCGCCCTCAACGCCGCCGTGTTCTCTGACGGCAGTTTCGTCTACATCCCCAAGGGCGTCAAATGCCCCATGGAGTTATCCACCTATTTCCGCATCAATGCCCGGGATACGGGGCAGTTCGAGCGTACCCTTATCATTGCCGAGGCAGGTGCCGAGGTCAGCTACCTCGAGGGCTGCACAGCCCCCCAGCGCGACGAAAACCAACTGCATGCCGCGGTTGTCGAGCTGATCGCCATGGATGACGCCACCATAAAATATTCCACGGTGCAGAACTGGTACCCGGGCGACGAGGAAGGCAAGGGTGGCATTTACAACTTCGTCACCAAACGCGGCGAATGCCGGGGCACCCGCGCCAAGATCACCTGGACCCAGGTCGAAGCCGGCTCGGCCATCACCTGGAAATATCCCAGTTGTGTACTGCGCGGCGACGACACCGTCGGTGAATTCTACTCGGTAGCGGTCGGCAACAATTATCAGCAGATCGACAGCGGTACCAAGATGATCCACATCGGCCGCAATACCCGCAGCACGATCATCTCCAAAGGCATTTCCGCCGGCAAGGCCAACAACGCCTATCGCGGCCTGGTGAAGATGCTGCCCTCGGCCAGCGGCGCGCGCAATTACACCCAATGTGACTCGCTGCTGATGGGCGACACCTGCGGCGCGCATACCTTCCCTTACATCGAAGCCCGGCACCCGGGCGCGCAGATCGAGCACGAGGCCACCACCGCCAAAATCGGCGATGATCAGATTTTCTATCTACGCCAGCGCGGCATATCCGAGGAAGATGCCGTGAACATGGTCGTCAATGGCTTCTGCAAGGAGGTCTTTAGCGAATTGCCCATGGAATTCGCAGTAGAAGCCCAGGCCTTGATGGAAGTTTCCCTGGAAGGCGCGGTCGGCTAGCCGCCAAGGCTGCTTTGCTGCCGCCCCAATTATTCGCTATAGCTATAACCTTGGAAAGAGTAACCGCTTATGCTTAACATCGAGAACCTGCACGCTAAAGTCGAGGGTAAGCCTATCCTCAAGGGCTTGAATCTGCAAATCAATGCCGGCGAAGTGCATGCCATCATGGGGCCGAACGGCTCGGGCAAGAGCACCCTATGCGCCGTGCTCGGCGGCCGCGACGGCTACGAGATAACCGCCGGCAAGGTCAGCTTCCTAGGTCAAGACCTGCTCGACATGGACCCGGAATTGCGAGCCCGCGAGGGCTTGTTGCTAGCCTTCCAGTATCCGGTGGAGATCCCCGGGGTTAAGAACATCTATTTGCTCAAGGCGGCTTATAATGCGGCCCGCACCCACCGAGGCGAGCCGGAAGTCGACACCATGGAATTTCTGGAACTGGTGCGCGCCAAAACGCAGCAAATGCGCATGGATGAGAGCTTCCTGCACCGCGCCGTCAACGAAGGCTTCTCCGGCGGTGAAAAAAAGCGTAATGAAATCCTGCAAATGCTGTTGCTGCAGCCCAAGCTCGCCCTGCTCGACGAGACCGACTCGGGCCTGGATATCGATGCCCTGAAAATCGTCTCGGCAGGGGTTAACAGCTTGCGTCAGAGTGACCGAGCCATCGTTATGGTGACCCATTATCAGCGCCTGCTTAGCCATATCGAGCCAGATTACGTGCATGTCCTGTCCGATGGCAAAATCATCAAATCCGGTGACAAGAGCCTGGCGCACGCCCTGGAAGCCGATGGTTACCAATGGGTGCTGGAGGAGGCAAAGGCGGCATGAACAATATCCAAGCGAGCGCCGCCCCCTACGTGGAGCGGTTCAACCAAGCAGCCGAAGCCGTGGCGAACCTGCCGGACTGGCTAGTCGCGCATCGCCGTGCCGCCCTGGCCCGCTTTGCCAGTCACGGTTTCCCCGACCCGCGCGAGGAAGAGTGGAAGTACACCAATGTGCGGCCGATCGCCAAGCGCGATTTTTTGCCCGCCACCGACGACCCGCACGAGCTAGACGCGGCCACGGTCGCCGAGCTCGCCAGCGTGCCATTCGGCCAAGCGGCCGCCACCGGCCAAGTTTTGAACAGTCACCGTTTGGTGTTCGTCGATGGGCATTTCGATGCGCAACTCTCCGATCTTGCCGGGCTACCTGCTGGCGTGCAAATCCTGCCGCTGCATACGGCCATCGCCCAGGATCATGTCGGCCTTGCAAAACATCTTGGCGCTGTCGCCGGTTTCGAGAACAACAGCTTCACCGCGTTGAACGCCGCCTTCATCGAGCAGGGCGCCTACCTCCATATCGCCCCGGATACCGCGGTCGAACAGCCGATCTATCTGCTGTTCGTCAGCAGCGCGGCCAGTCAAGCCCTGGTCTGTCATCCGCGGATCGTGATCAACGCGGAGGCAGGCAGCAAACTCTCGATCGTCGAGCATTTTGTCGGACAAGCCAACAGCGGCAATTTCACCAATACCGTCAGTGAGCTGCTTGTCGGCCCCAACAGCAATCTGACGCATTGTCTGATCCAGCAGGCCAGTGAGGCCAATTACCATGTTGGCAGCCTGCATGTCCGCCAGGCTCGCGACAGCCAATTTACCTCGCATAATATCAATCTCGGCGGCCGCCTGGTGCGTAACGACATTAACGTCAGCCTGACTGAACCGGGTGCCAACGCCATCCTGAATGGCTTATTCTTGTGTCACCAGCGCCAGCATATCGACAACCATGTACGGGTCCATCATGCCGCACCCCATACCGGCAGCGATGCGCGGTATCGCGGTGTCGCCGATGGCCATGGTCGCGGCGTGTTTAAGGGCCGCGTGCTAGTGGATCGCAACAGCCAGCATATCGAAGCGCTTCAAAACAGCGCCAACCTGCTGCTGTCCGAACAGGCGGAAATCGACACCAAACCGGAGCTCGAGATCTATGCCGACGACGTCAAATGCAGCCACGGTGCCACCGTAGGCCGCCTGGACGAAACTTCGTTCTTTTATTTGCGCAGCCGCGGCATCGATGCGGACACCGCCCGTGGCATCTTGATTTTCGCTTTTGCCGACGATGTCCTGCAGCGCCTGCCATTAGCCGCCTTGCGGGATCATCTGGAAGAACGCATTGTCGGGCAATTGCCCGATAGCCAAACAGTGAAGAGGTTCGTATGACCATCACCCCCGAACGGGTGCATACCCCGGCGAATCCGGCTGCCTTCGAAGTCACGCGTGTGCGCCGTGACTTCCCGGTGCTCGACCAACGAATCAATGGCCAGCCCCTCGCCTATCTGGACAACGCCGCCTCCGCCCAAAAGCCGGAGGCGATGATCGCGGCGGTCGCCGAGTTCTACCGACACGACTACGCCAATGTCCATCGCGGTGTGCATGCCCTTTCCGAACGCGCCACAGCCGGTCTGGAGCATGCCCGGGACGCTGTTCGGGGGTATCTCAATGCCCGCTCGACGCGGGAGATTATCTTTTTGCGCGGCACCACGGAAGCCATCAACCTAGTTGCGCAAAGCTATGGGCGGCGCTTTCGCGAGGGCGACGAAATCATCCTCGGCGGCAGCGAGCATCACGCCAATATCGTCCCCTGGCAGCTCATAGCCGAGCACACCGGGGCGCGCATCGTGGTACTGCCCATTGATCGCAACGGCGAGCTGGAGCTAGCCAGGCTGCCCGAGCTGATTACAGCGCGTACCCGCATGGTCGCCGTCACCCATGTATCCAATGCACTCGGCACCATCAATCCAGTTGCCGAGATCATCGCCACGGCCCATGCGCATGACATACCCGTGCTGGTCGACGGTGCCCAGGCGATGGCGCATATGCGGGTCGACGTGCAAGCCCTGGACGCCGATTTCTATTGTTTCTCCGGCCACAAGATGTTCGCACCGACCGGGATCGGTGCCTTGTACGGTAAGGAAGCCTTGCTGGAAGCCATGCCGCCGTATCAGGGGGGCGGGGAAATGATCCAGCGCGTCAGCTTCGAGTCCAGCGATTTCGCTGAATTACCCGCCAAGTTCGAGGCCGGCACCCCGCATATCGCTGGTGCGATCGGCCTGGGGGCTACCCTCGCCTATCTGAGCGAGCTGGATTTCGCCGGCGCCGGCGCCCATGAAGCTGAATTGACCCGCTATGCCCATAACGCCCTGGCCACCATCCCTGGCCTGCGCATCATCGGCACCGCGAGCAGCAAAGTGCCGGTGGTTTCCTTTGTCATCGAGGACATCCACCCCCATGATTTAGGGACTGTACTGGATCAATTCGGCGTGGCCGTGCGCTCCGGCCATCACTGCGCCATGCCGGTCATGCGCTGGTTCGAGGTGCCCGCCACCACGCGGGCCTCGCTGGCCTTCTACAACACCACCGACGAGATCGATCGGCTGGTGACCGCGATCCACCACGCACGCGAGCTGTTGCTATGAACGATCTAAAAGACCTTTATCAAGAGGTCATCATGGACCACAAGCGTCATCCGCGGAATTTTCATGCCATGGACGATGCCGACCGCGCCATCGATGGCCGCAATCCGCTCTGCGGCGACGAGCTGCGGCTGTATCTCAAGCTCGACGGCGACACGGTCAGCGATGTCAGCTTCGAGGGCAGCGGCTGCGCCATTTCGGTAGCCTCCGCCTCGATGCTCACCGAGCGCATCAAGGGCATGCAAGTCACGGATGCCGAAGCCCTGTTCGAGCAGATGCATCGGTTATTGACCGAGGATCTGCCCGACGCCGACACTGAATCGCTGGGCAAACTACGTATCCTGGCGGGCGTGCGTAACTTCCCGAATCGGGTCAAATGCGCCAGCCTTTGTTGGCATACCCTGAAAGCCGCCCTCGATGAGCAACCCCCGTCATCTGTTACTACGGAGTGAGGTCCCGAGCCTATGCAGCCGCAGGAAACCGTTACAGTCCAACGCGATGTCATCGCGGTGCGAGTCCCGCAAGGCGACCAGGTCATTCTCAAGGAAGGGGCCAACGTCACAATTATGCAGGCCCTTGGCGGCAGTTTCACGCTGCAGACCCAAGGCCGGCTGTATCGCCTGGATGGCGAACAGGCCGACGCCATCGGCAAAGAGCCCCTGCAAGGTCCTGAGCTGGACGAGGATTGCAGTGACGCGGAAGTCGAGCAGCTCGTCTGGGAACAGATGAAAAGCTGCTACGACCCGGAAATCCCGATCAATATCGTCGACCTCGGCCTGATCTATCGCTGCGATATTCGGCATACCCCGCCAGGCCGCCAGGTCGCCATCGACATGACCCTGACCGCGCCGGGCTGCGGCATGGGGGATGTTATCGCCGACGATGTCCGCTACAAGGTACTGCGCGTGCCGACGGTGGCCGACTGTCAGGTCAACGTTGTGTTCGATCCGCCCTGGCACACCGGTATGATGAGCGAATACGCCCGGCTGCAGACCGGCATGTTTTAACTCATCCGCGAAAACTCGAAGGAATAACAACCATGACTGATTGGCACGATGTCTGTCCTGACGCTGAGCTGTCCGCCGGTGAATGCCGGGTTGTCGATGTCGATGACGTCGCGATTTTAGTCACCCGTCTTGCCGCCAGCGGTGAACTCGCGGCCCTGGAAGATTTGTGCTCGCATGATGCCCTCCCATTGTCCGAAGGCGAGATCGCCAACGATGAAATCACTTGCCCGGCCCATGGTGCCCAGTTCTGCTTAAAGACCGGCAATGCCTTATCGGCCCCGGCTTACGAAGGCGTGGCAACCTTTCCGGTGCGGGTCAACGCTGACGGCATGATCCAGGTACGCGATGATCGCTGGGACTGAGCCGGATTATTGTGTCCCGTCGGCAGGTTTTGAACCATTCGTTACTGGTTCCCACGCGCTGCGTGAACCCAGAACCGCCGCGCTGCGGCGAGGGCGGGACGCAGCGCGTCCCATCGGCCTTCCCACGCGGCGCGTGGGAATGTGTCGAAGCCTGTAGTAGGGCGGGTTTTAACCCGCCTCGCCGAGCCTTCATGCAAGCGAGGCGGTTGGTTGAAACCGGACCCTACCCGGCGCCGTAGGTCGGGTTAGCGCAGCGTAACCCGACGATTAGGTGCCTAACTTAATGGCAGTGACGCGGCGCATGGGAACGTGTCGAAGCGATTACATGGCAGTTACCGGTACCCAACCCTTTGATTTTGAGACGCTGATCTGGAGGTGCGCCCCATGAGCGAAACCCTGACCGCCCCTGCGGCAACTGACTTAACTGCAAACGCCAACGGCATCCGCCTGACCGATCGCGCGAGCGCGCATATCAAGCGGGAAATGGCCAATGAGGATACGGCCATCGGTTTTCGTATCGCCGTCAAGAAAACCGGCTGCTCAGGCTGGATGTATGCGGTGGAATTCGCCCACGAACGCCGCGATAACGACGTGGTGTTCAGCGTGGACAACGATCTGGATATCTATGTCGACGCACACAGCTTGGGCTTTCTGCAAGGCACGGAAGTCGACTTCATCCAAGAGGGCCTGACCCGGCAGCTCAAGTTCAATAACCCGA
>CAYFSA010000010.1:6915-40886 GCA_964345605.1 uncultured Ectothiorhodospiraceae bacterium | reverse complement strand
GACGGTGAATTTTGATCTGGGCGAGCTCAGTGGTTATCACTATCATACCGGTATGGTCTTCACCGCTTATGTGCCGGGTGAGGGCCAGGAAATCGCTAGAGGCGGGCGTTACGATCATATTGGTGAAGCCTTCGGGCGGGCGCGTCCGGCCACCGGTTTCAGCATAAACTTGAAGGATCTGATGCGCGTGACCGGTAATGAAGCGCACCTGCCGGCGTGTGATGCCATTTTCGCGCCGTGGGCCGATGACCCGAGTCTGGCTGAGACAATCGCGGCGCTGCGCGCAGCTGGGGAACGCGTGGTTTGTGAGCTGCGCGGGCAAACCGGAGATGCCAAGGCCCTGGGCTGCCGGCGTCGATTGAGTCAACAAGCCGGGGTTTGGACCGTGCTGGAGAATGAGTAAATGGGCCGATTCGTTGTCGTTTTAGGGACCCAATGGGGTGATGAGGGCAAGGGCAAGATTGTCGATCTACTGACCGAAGACGTGGCCGCCGTGGTGCGCTATCAGGGCGGCCATAATGCTGGACATACCCTGGTTATCGACGGCCAGAAAACCGTGTTGCATCTGATCCCGTCAGGGATTTTGCATACCGATGTGCAATGCCTGATTGGCAATGGTGTGGTGCTGTCGCTGGAAGCCCTGGTCGAGGAAATGGATATGCTGCTCGACAATGAGGTGGCCGTGCATGAGCGGCTGTGCGTTGCCGATAATTGTCACTTGCTGCTGCCGTATCATGAGGCCCTAGATAAAGCCCGGGAAAAGGCGCGGGGCAATGATGCGATTGGTACCACCGGGCGGGGGATCGGCCCGGCCTATGAGGACAAAGTGGCCCGTCGGGGGCTGCGGGTCGCCGAGCTGCGCCAGCCGGCTGCCTTCCAAGCCCATATACAGGAATTGCTGGATTATCATAATTTTGCCCTGACCCATTATTACGGTATGGCGCCCCTGGACAAAACCGAGGTCATTGACCGGACTCTGGCACTGGGCGAGCGGGTACTGCCGCTGCTGACCGATGTCCCGGCCCGCTTACGCACGCTCCGCCAGCAAGGGCAACACGTCATGTTCGAAGGCGCTCAGGGTACGCTCTTGGACATTGATCACGGTACGTATCCCTTCGTGACATCCTCGAATACCGTTGCCGCCAGTGCCGGTTCAGGCTCGGGTATTGGTCCCATGAGCTTCGATGGTGTGGTCGGGATAACCAAAGCCTATACCACCCGAGTGGGTGCCGGGCCATTCCCGACCGAGTTGCATGATGCCATTGGCCAGCGCTTGGCCGAGCGTGGTCAGGAATTCGGTGCGACTACTGGCCGCCCGCGCCGCTGCGGCTGGCTGGATGCCGCCTATCTGCGGCGCTCGCTGGAACTCAATGGCGTTACCAGCCTGTGCATGACCAAACTCGATGTCCTCGATGGCCTGGACACTGTGCGTATCGGCGTGGGTTATCAATGTGCCGGCGAGCGCTTTGACCGGCCGCCCACCGATGCCGCCGCGATCGAGGCGCTTGAGCCTATCTACGAAGCCATGCCGGGGTGGCAAGCCTCCACCAGCCGCGTGCGCTCCCTTGCGGAGCTACCCGCCGCAGCGCGGGCCTATATTGATCGTATCGCCGAATTGACCGGGGTGCCTGTGGAAATGGTTTCCACCGGACCGGACCGGGACGATGGCATTACTTTGCGGCATCCGTTTACGGGTTGACACTGTAGGGCAATTTGAAGAAACACGAACCTGCACGGCTGCGCCGCACAAGCGGGCGAAACCCAGGTTTTATGACCGCTTCTTGATTGCTGCTTTTGCGTTGCTGCTGGCCGATCCTCTGCCAGCCCTGGCTGCGTCGGCAGCCGAGCCTGAAGCGCTGAAGCCGACTTCCCCAAGCTTGCTGCGGCGAGTACATAACGGCATTTCGCAAAGTGTAACCCAGACGGCCGAATGGCTGGATGGGTTTTTCATCACCGAGCAAGCCGAGCAAACCACCAATACCAGCCATTTGCTGCTGCGCAAGGATTTTAAGCTTTATCGAGGCTTGATCTTTGCCCGCGACCTTGACATCGATCTGCGGTTGGCCTTACCTGAGCTTGAGGAGCGGTTGCAGGTGGTGATCAGCGGTGATGGCGGGCTTTTTCGTGAAGAGGTATGGGGTAAGGCTGACCGGGCAACGCCTGATGATCCCGAAACAATGCCGGAGGCAACCAACCTCGCCCTGGAGTATTTGGCTCGCTTGACCCGACGGGTGGATTTTCGTCTTGAGGCAGGCCTCAGTCGCAACGGCATGTGGCCGGCACTGTTTGGTGGCGCGCGCCTGCGCCAGCGCTTGTTCGAGGCCGACCCCTGGTCAGCGCGACTCCTCGCCAGATCGCGTTGGTATACCGATGCTGGTTGGCGCTCGCGTATGAGGCTAGAGCTTGACCGGCGCTTCAATGATGACCTGCTGGGACGCGTGCAGGTTATCGGTGATTGGCGTCAGGCGCGCGATGGTGTACTTTGCGCGGGTGGCCCTGTGCTTATGCAAAAGCTGTCGGGACAACGGGCATTGCGCTATGAGCTCATCGGCAAGTGGCGGAGTCGGCCCGAGCAGCACCTGGAAACCGGTTACTTGCGAGTTCGTTATCGCCAGCGTCTGTGGCGCCAATGGGTGTTTTTAGAGCTGGTGCCTGAGTTAAGTTTGCCGCACCAGGACGATTATGCGCCAAGACCGGGACTATTAGTGCGAATTGATGCATATTTTAGCGAAGCTCATGCCAGGTAACCGGTCTGCTTGGCGCCGCTTGGCCGAGCTAATCAGAGCCTGCTCGCATCGCTTTGTCATGAGCTGTTCTGTCAATCACCGCGGAGTTTAAGGCCGCCTGTTATGATCAAAGATGAATTGCTTGCCGACCTCGCGCAGCTGACGACGCCGACTCCCATGGCCGCGCAGGCATACACCGCTGAAAGCCAGCGTATGGCGACCAAAGTGACCACACTGCTGAATACCCGCGCCGATCTCGACACCCTGATCGGCAAGGGCAATCGTGAGCTGATGGCGCGCAATCATCGCCATCATGCCCTGTTCATGGCGGACTTGTTTGCCAATTATAGTGCCGAGCGCCTGCTCGATACCCTGTTATGGGTGATCCCGGCTTATCAGTCGCATGGATTTCGCCTGCGCTACTGGGAGGTCCAGCTCGATGCCTGGCAAACTGTCTTGCCGGAGTACCTCGGGCCGGCGGCTGCGCAACAGATAACGCCGTTTTACCGCTGGATTCGGACCCACCTGACATCGCTAGAGGCGCTTGGCTGGCAGGAATTCGAGCCGGACGAGCTCGCAGGCGAGCAGCTTCTGGCCAGTACCGAGCATACGCTGATTCATGCCACGAATTTGCTGAAGATCATCCACGCAACCCCGTTGGCGTTATGCATTACCAACGAACAAGGGATCTTCGAATACGTTAATCCAGCTTATTGCATGCTGTACGGCTATGCGCCGACGGAATTGCGCGGCCAGCATTTCACGATGATCGTACCGGCCGAAGCGCGGGCTCAGCTCAGTGATTTGCATGCGCGCTTTTTACAGGAAGGCTCGGAAATTCGCGGCGAATGGACGGTTCTGGACCGCGAGGGGCTGCCGCGAACGATATTGGCCGATGCCACCCGTATCACTGGTGCGGATGGCAAACCCCGCAAAGTGACGTTCGTGATGGACATCAGCAAGCGCAAGCAGGCCGAGCAGGTGCGCGAGGATGTGGAGCGCCTGATGCGGCACGAGTTGAAGGCGCCACTGAATGCCATTATCAATATTCCCCGGCTGCTGCTCGACGACGACAACCTGACGCCCGAGCAGGTCGATTTGCTCAAAGATGCCGAGCATGCCGGCTTGCGCATGCTCAAAACGATCAATTTTTCCCTGGAGCTGTATAAACTCGAGACTGGGACCTACCAATTACAGGGCCAGCAGGTCGATCTGCTGAGCATCGCCGCGCGGGCCTTGGGTGATGTCCGGCATGATGTGACCAAGCAAAGTGTCGCCTGCCAGCTGTTGCAAGACGGTCAGCCCGTGGACTCAACGGCCAGCTTCAGTCTGTGTTCCGAGGATGCCTTGTGCTATAACCTGCTTGCCAACCTCATCAAGAATGCGGTCGAAGCCTCGCCACCGGGTCAAACCGTGACCGTCGATATCCAAACGGGTACTTCCCAGATCACCATTGAAATTCATAACTGGGGCTGCATTCCTGAGGCAATTCGCGCTAATTTCTTTGACAAATATGCCACGCATGGTAAGCAGAGCGGGACAGGTCTTGGGACCTACGCCGCCAAATTGATCGCCGAAACCTTAGGGGGGAGTATCTCGTTCCAAACCGACGAGACGCAAGGTACCACGTTGTGGGTCAGTCTGCCGCGCTACGAATGCAATTCCGATGAATAACCCAACTGGCCCATCTCTGGCTGCCTGCCACCGATTCAGGTCCTCATAATCGTCGTGTCTGAGCTCAATCCGCAACAACGCGAATCCGTGCGTCATCTGGGCACGCCGCTGTTAGTGCTCGCCGGTGCCGGCAGCGGCAAAACCCGTGTCATTACGCATAAATTAGTTTACTTGATCCAGGAGCTCGGCATCCCGGCCCGGCACATCGCCGCGATCACATTCACCAACAAGGCGGCCCGCGAGATGAAGCAGCGCGCCGGGGAGTACCTCGGTAAGCAGCAAAGCCGCGGCTTGACGGTATCGACCTTCCATAAATTAGGGCTCGAGCTGTTGCGCCGCGAGCATGGTCAGCTCGGTTTTAAGGCTGGTTTTTCCATCCTGGACGCTGCAGACAGTTTGAATCTAATCAAAGAGCTACAGCGCAAGCAGGATGGCAGCGGCGAGGCCGATAGCGAGCAAGCCCGCCAGGCGATCTCGCGCCTGAAAAATACCCTGATTACACCCGACCAGGCCTTGCAGCAGGCCGAGGATGAGCAGGGTCTGTACCAAGCGCAATTGTATAGTCGGTACCAGCGCCAGCTCCATGCCTATAACGCGGTGGATTTCGATGATTTGATTCTGCAGCCTGTATTGCTGCTGCAGCAGGCCGCGCGGGTGCGGGAGCGTTGGCAGCAAAAGCTGCAGCATCTGCTAGTCGATGAATACCAGGATACGAATGCCTGTCAGTACGAACTCCTGAAGCTGTTGATGAACCCGCAGGGGCATTTCACCGCCGTGGGCGACGATGATCAGTCTATCTATGCCTGGCGTGGGGCTCAGCCGCAGAACCTGGCCAAGCTGACCGAAGATTTGCCGACCCTGAAGGTCGTCAAGCTGGAGCAAAACTATCGCTCGACCGGCCGTATTCTGGCAACCGCCAATGGCCTGATCGCTGGCAATCCCCATTTGTTCGAGAAGCGTTTATGGAGCGATTACGGGCCGGGGGACAAGGTGCAGATCGTGCCCTGCAGTACGCCCGAACAGGAGGCCGAGCGGGTAGTCAGCGCCTTGCTCAAGCGATGCTTTCAAACGCGTGCCCGCCATGGTGATTTTGCTATCCTATATCGCGGTAATCATCAGGCCAAGCCGTTCGAGCGGCTATTGCGCGAGCAGGAAATCCCGTATGTGCTGAGCGGCGGGCAATCGTTCTTCGATCGCAGTGAAGTCAAAGACACCATGGCTTATCTGCGTCTGTTGGCTAATCCGGACGATGACACGGCGTTTTTACGCATCGTTAACACGCCGCGTCGGGAAATCGGCCCGGCCACCCTCGAGCGGCTCGGGGATTATGCCGGCGAGCGCGGCATCGGCTTGCTGGCGGCCAGTACCGACCTGGGCTTGGCGCATAGCTTGTCAGCTCGGGCTCATCAACGGCTGACAACATTTGCCCATTGGCTGGATAGCCAGGTCAGAGCAGCCCATGCAGAACATCCGGTCGCTGTGGCCCGTGGCGTGATCATCGATTCGGGGTACTTGGACTGGTTGCTGGAAACTAGTAAAGACGCCAAGCTGGCCGAGCGGCGCCAAAAGAACGTGCAGGAAGTGCTGAACTGGATGGACAATCTGTATCAGGCCGCTGAAGGTGATCGCAGTATCAGCGATCTGGTGCGACACATGTCGCTGATGGATATCCTGGAACGCGGCGGTGACGAAGAAAGCCCGGATCAGGTCCACCTGATGACCCTGCATGCCGCCAAAGGTTTAGAGTTCGATCATGTTTTCTTGGTGGGCTTCGAGGAAGGCTTGCTGCCGCATCAAAACAGTATGCAGCCCGAGCAGATCGAGGAAGAGCGGCGGCTCGCTTATGTCGGTATCACCCGGGCGCGCCGCAGCTTGAGTATTTCCTATGCCCAGAAGCGCAGTCGCGGCGGCGAATGGCAGGAAACCGAGCCCAGCCGGTTTCTCGCCGAGCTGCCCGAGGCGCATATCGAATGGGACAATGCCGCTCGCCCCAGCCGGGAGCAGACCCGGGAAACGGGTAAGGCCCATTTGTCGCGGCTGAAGGCGATGCTGGGCACCTGAGGGACATCAACAGAGATTTTTAAAGCGCGATCGCCCTGGGCTGCCTGTTGCCAAGTGGCGCTATTGCGTGGCTAGGCGACCAGTGGTAGTTTTGCCTTGTTTTTGGCGGGGTTTTGCTGTGTGCTGCACTATACTTTAAGCTTTCGATGAGTTCCTATTGACTACCGTTATTCTGCTTGTGCGCCTGTCCCGGTCCAAACCCGCTGTAGTCGAGGGGGGTTTGAACGGTTTGCCGATCATTGCATGACTAGTCGAGTATTGTTGCTGTTGGGCTGGTTAGTTTGCCTGAGCCCTCATGATTTGCTTGCCGAGCCGTTTGCCGAGCCGGGCAACATGCGTTTGCGCCACGACTTGCAGTTGTTGAGTGATTATGGCGCGTTACCCATGACGCTGAGTTCATGGCCGATTGCGTTTCCTGATGTGGCGCGGGCGCTGGAAGCAAGTGCTGACGTGGATGCGAATGATTGGCCGGTGGAAGTATTCGCAGCCCGCCGACGTCTGCAGCGGCGTGTCAATCATGAGGCCCGACGCGGCTTGAGTAACCTGCGGGTCGCAAGCCGGTTGGCCGAGCCCGAAACCGTGCGCGGTTTCGCCGATACGCCTCGGGAAAACGCCGAGGCCGAAGTCTCGCTTGGCTATTTGGGCGATTTTTTAGCCTTGCGCCTGCAAGGAACGGCGGTTGCCGATCCCGACGACGGTGAACAGTTCCGGCCGGACGGCAGTTATGGGGCTTTGGTTGTTGGCGGCTGGTCGGTTTCGGCGGGCTATCTCGATCGCTGGTGGGGACCTGGCTGGGCGGGCAGCTTGCTGTTGTCCAGCAATGCGCGCCCCGTGCCAGCGATTGAAGTGACCCGCTTGACCTCGCGGCCTTTTGCTACACCCTGGCTGAGCTGGCTAGGGCCGTGGAATGTCCGCGCTTTTATCGGTCAATTCACCGATAGCCGGGCTGTTTCGAGTGCCAAGCTGGTCGGAGCACGCTTTGAGTTTAAGCCCTTCCCGTTCTTGGAGCTTGGCATTTCCCGTGCCGCCCAATGGGGTGGGCAGGGACAACAGCAGAACCTCGCCAGCTTTGTTGATCTGATGATTGGCGATACCGATGCCGAAACCGGCTCCGCGCTGGGCAATCAACTTGGCGGGTTCGATATGCGTATCAATGCCCCGTGGCAGACGCTGCCGGTGGCAATATACGGTCAGGTGATCGGGGAAGATGAAGCGGGCTATCTGCCCAGCAAGCGGTTTGCCATGGGTGGGGTGGAATTTTGGAGTCACCACGTTGTGCCGGGAAGCTGGCGCGGTTATTTCGAATTTGCCAATACTACGGCCGGATTGTTTGGCCGTAATGCACTGCCGGATGTCGCGTATGAACATGTCACGTATCAGTCGGGGTATCGCTTTCAAGGACGCAGCCTGGGTTACAGCACTGATAATGATAGTCGCAGCTTTACCCTGGGGGTTATTTGGGCCAAAGATTTGGATACCACCTGGACGTTACGTGCGCGCCACACCGAGCTGAATATGGATGCCGGAGGCCATCACACGCTCGCCCCGGAGGGCGAGGCGCGCTCGGGTGCCTTGTTGAGATGGGTATCGATGATGGCTTGGGGCCAGTTGGCTATAGGCCTTGGGGCCGAATACGTTTCGGCTAGCGACGAGCGCTCCGGCGAATGGGAGCCGCAGGGGTATTTATCGTTTCATTATGGATTGTAAATGTTGTTCGCAAAGTTGATCGTGCCCACGCTCCAGCGTGGACACGCAGCCCGAGCCGCTCCAGCGGCCCGAAGCAGGCGCAACGCTGGAGCGTTGCGGGATAGGTTCCACGCTGGAGCGTGGGAACCATCGGCTAAAACAATATCGCCTAAATTGCCTTGAAACGCTTTTTCCTAATCCCCGTCATGCGTGTTTTATTCATGCTGGCCGCCCTCTTTGGGCTCACTGTTTCGCATGCGCAGCAGCTTTCCTCGGAGAACCTGCAGCTACTACAGTCATTGACCCCTGAGCAGCGTCAGCAAGCCTTACAAGCATTACAGGATCAAACCGGCCAACAAATTCAACAATCGATACAGTCGCAGCCGCCTGCGACGTCTTCTCAAAGCATTGTTCCAGAGCGGCAAAGGGCGCGAACCTATGAACGCGAGCGCGTTTGGCTCAGGTATGGCTGCGAACGAATCGAAACGGATCCAAGCCGTGCCCAAACTGATTGGCGCAGGTACCCGCTACCGGAACAGATGCGTGGCAGTTACGGGTATGGGCCGGGTCATGGCGAGGCCGGCTATGGGCCGCCTGGAACGGCACCAGGCTATGGACCACCTGGAACCCCGCAAGGAACCGATTATGGTTACGGTGATTCGTCGGCTCGTTCTTATCCGCCTGCTTTCGGGTCAAGGGGAACCGATCCGCGCGCTGGCGTCGGTAGAACCTCTGGCGGATCCGGGGTGAGTAGAGGCGATTCGCGTTATGGCGTGCCGGCGCAGGCTTCTCGCTATCCTGCATCGACCCAAGATCAACAAGCAACGAACCAACAACAGGAAGATCAGGAACAAGACAGTGAGGCAACGGCTGAGGAAATAACCGAGCAGGAGCGACGTGCAAGGCAGCAACAGTTTGATGCCACCATCAAGCAAATCCATCGCCAAGCCCGGATCATCCGGCATTATCTGCAGCCATTTGGTTATGATTTGTTCGCCGGTCGGCCCATGACCTTTTCCCCGATAGCAGATATACCGGTCCCTGCAGATTATGTGATTGGGCCGGGGGATACGGTCCATATTCAGCTTTTCGGCAAGGAACGCGGCCGTTACGAGCTTACAGTCAACCGCCGGGGCGAATTGAACCTCCCGCCGCTCGAAGGCCCCATCGTCGTCGCTGGGCTCAATTATAATGAAATGCGCCAAATGCTTGAGCAGCGCATTGCCGAGCAGCTCATTGGGATTCGCGCCAATATCAGCATGGGACCATTGCGAACCATTCGGATATTCGTGCTCGGTGATGCGCATCAACCGGGGGCGTATACGGTCAGTTCGTTGTCAACGTTGACACATGCCCTGTTTGTCAATGGGGGGGTCCGGCCTATTGGCAGCCTGCGAAATATCAAACTGAAGCGCCAGGGCGAACTGGTGACGCGCTTCGATATGTATGACCTGTTAATGGAGGGTGATACCAGTAATGATGTTCGTTTGCAATCGGGTGATGCTGTGTTGGTGCCGCCGGTGGGACCGCGGGTCGGTGTTGCCTGTGAAGTCAGGCGTCCAGCGTTTTATGAGTTCAAGGACTCGATCACCGCTGGCGAAGCCGTAAACTTAGCAGGTGGTCTGCTGCCCATTGCCAATCCGCAAGCGACCCAAGTGGAACGCATTTCCCAACAAGGCGACCGATACATTATTGACGTGGATTTGACCACCCTTCAGGGTCGCCAATTCGAGCTCCGCGACGGTGACGTGCTGCGGGCTTTTGCGGCTTCACAAGATTTCGACAAGGTTGTGTACTTAACAGGCCATGTCGATTGGCCTGGTTCCAAACAGTGGCATGAAGGCATGCGCCTGCTTGATGTGATACCGCAGCAGGAAGTGCTGTTGCCCCGTGCGGATCTGGGCTATGTCCTTGTCAAACGTGAGCTGCCTCCTGACAGACGCATTACGGTCCTGTCGAGTAATTTGCAGAAAGCCTTTGTCCAACCGAATTCGCCTGCGAATCTGCGTTTGCAGCCGCGTGACGAGATTCGGGTGTTCAGCATCGAAGAAAACCGGGCGGAAACAATTGCCCCATTGATTGAGACACTCCGGCAGCAAGCCCAGTTGAATGAACCCGAAGCCGTTGTGCGGATTCTCGGACGGGTCAAGCATCCGGGCTCTTATCCGCTTGAACAAGACATGCGCGTCAGCGATTTAGTGCGGGCTGGAGGCGGCCTGCGGCAGGATGCCTATGCCGTAGAAGGCGAACTGACCCGCTATGAGCTCGTGGCCGGCGAATCCAGCGCAGCTGACAGTCGCTCGATAAATATTGCTGCCGCGGTTCGTGGCGAGCAAGTTGAAGATATTCAGCTACAGCCTTTCGATGTCTTGCAAATTAAGCAGTTACCGAATTGGCGTGAGCGCATTACTGTAACTGTCAAGGGTGAAGTGCGCTATCCCGGCCAATATGCGGTTAAGCCCGGGGAAAACTTGAGTAATGTAATCGAGCGAGCGGGTGGGCCGACTGAATATGCATTTACCGCGGGCGCTATTTTTAGCCGGAAGTCCTTGCGGGAGCGGGAAAAAGAACAGATCGAGCGCTTGCGCGATCGACTCAAGTCTGATTTGGCGGCGGTTTCGTTAGAACAGCTTCAGCAAGGTGGCGATAATGCCCAGCAGACAGTTGCGACGGCGAGAGGGCTTGTCAACGCCCTCGATGCGATCGAGCCGACCGGTAATATCGTTGTTGATTTGCCGCGTTTATTGGCAGGTGACGAGTCAGCGGATATCAGCTTGCGCAATGGCGATATCCTTAGGATACCCCAAGTACCCTCATCGGTTAGCGTGATTGGCGAAGTCAATCACGCCAGTTCGCATTTGTATGATGCCACTTTGACGCGGGAAGACTATATTAAAATGTCGGGTGGTTTGACCGCCCGAGCCGATGAGGCCCGTGTCTATATCGTGCGGGCGAACGGCAAAGTTATTACTGATAGTGGTACGCAATGGTTTTCCACCAGTCGTAATGAGGTAAGACGCGGGGATACCATCGTCGCACCACTCGATGTCGATCACCTGCGGCCTCTTACCCTGGTTAAAACCATCGCGGAGATTATGGGTGACTTTGGGGTTGCGGTTGCGGCTTGGAATACGGTCGGAGTCTTTTAATGCCGGCAGATACAACCTCGAGCGACAAGTCTGCAAGCCAGAATTGGCCAGTCGGGCCACCACCCTATGGCTATTGGCGAAGCGATGAGATTGATCTCAAGGCCTTATTCATTACCTTGTATTCGCAGAAATGGCTGGTTATTGGGATTGTGATGCTGATTTCTTTGATTGCGGTTGCAATCGCTCTGACCAGACCTGTTATGTATCGGGCGGAAGCGGTCCTGGCCCTGGCGAGTCAGGATTCTGCAGGATTTTCTCTGCCCCAGGGTATTGCCAGTATGGCGAGTCTTGCCGGGATCGAACCAGGCGGCAGCGAGGGCGCATCCAAAAAATCCGTTGCCATGGCGACACTGCAGTCCCATGCCTTTATAGTCGCTTTTATTCATCGGCATCATATCGAAGTACCCCTGATGGGAACCGCAGGCTGGGATAAAGAATATAAACAATGGGTTATCGACGAAAGCTTATATGATAGCACTAATGAAAAGTGGGTCCGGGAGGTCAAACCCGGGCGCACATCCGAACCTTCCGACTGGGAATTATATGAAGCGTTTTCCGAGAAACTTGGCATTGAGGAAGACCAGGAAACAGGGCTGGTCAGCTTATCGATCGAATCTGAATCACCACAGGCAGCATCTCAGTGGGTCGAATGGCTCGTGCAGGATGTTAATGAGCATATGCGTAACAATGAGTTGCAACGCATCAGCAAAAATATCGCCTATTTGAAAAAATACATCCAAAAAACCCGGTTAACTGAAATGCAGCGAGTTTTGTATAACCTGGTGGAAAAGCAAGAGCAGCAACGCATGCTGGCCGCAGTCGACAAAGAATACGTTTTTCGGACGATTGATCCCCCCGTTGTGCCTGAAGATCGAGTCAGGCCTAATCGCAAGTTGATTGCTGTTATTGGTGGTCTACTCGGGATTGTGCTGGCGGTCATTATTGCCGTGGTACGTCAAGAGCTACGCAAGCAATTGGCTGCTTCCAAGTCTACTTATAAGGACTCGATTGTTTAACTCCGGTATATTTTTGAACAGTTAATGAACATTTTAACTCAATTTCATAATATTTCTGATCGGCGTATCAGGCTGGGCTTGGTCGGTTGCGGCCGGATTGCACAAAAACATTTAGATGCGCTTGACCAGCACCGAAATCAGATTGAGTTGCTCGGCGTTTGTGATGTGGATGAAGCCGCCGCATTACATGCTGCTGAAAGAATGAATACGCAGGCCTATTGGCGTTATAGGGATTTACTCGCAATAGAGGATCTCGATGCGGTTGTGCTTTGTACGCCGAGCGGCATGCATTCCAGTCAGACCATAAGCGCGGCAGAAGCAGGCAAACATGTTATCACCGAAAAGCCCATGGCGACGAACTGGGCTGACGGCAAACGCATGGTTGAGGCGTGTGATCGTGCTGGTGTACGGCTGTTCGTTGTCAAGCAGAATCGTTGCAATACGACTCTGCAATTGCTCAAAAATGCTGTCGAAAAACGGCGTTTTGGCAGGATTTATATGGTTGCTATCAATGTCTTTTGGACGCGGCCCCAAGCCTATTATGACAGTGCCCGGTGGCGAGGTACCTGGGAATTCGACGGTGGTGCTTTTATGAATCAGGCAAGTCATTATGTCGATTTGCTGGACTGGCTGATCGGACCGGTCGAGAGTGTGCAGGCTTATACGGGTACATTAGCGCGAAATATAGAAGTCGAAGATTCCGGCGTGTTGAACGTGCGCTGGCGTAATGGTGCACTGGGCAGTATGGCAGTTACCATGCTGACGTATCCAAAAAATTACGAAGGTTCGATTACAATTCTTGGCGAAAAAGGTTCCGTGAAAGTTGGTGGGGTCGCTGTCAATGAGATTGAACATTGGGATTTTGCAGAGCGGCATCCTGAAGATGATTTGGTTTTCGATAGTAGTTATCAGACGACCTCCGTCTACGGTTTCGGACATCCAGCTTATTACGATAACGTTATTCAAAGCTTGCGGGGCACCAAAGAGCCCGAGACAGATGGACGCGAAGGGCTGAAATCGTTGGAGATCCTGATCGCCACGTATTTGTCGGCCCGCGATGGTCGGCAGGTTGCATTGCCATTGGAATATTGATTGAGGTGTTGGTAATGGCCGATTTCCAAATGCACGAGACAGCGATTATCGATGAGGGGGCACAAATCGGAACCGACTGCCGGATTTGGCATTGGGTGCATGTCTGTGGTGGGGCGCGAATTGGCCGGCAATGCTCCTTGGGGCAGAACGTGTTTGTTGGCAATCGTGTCGTGATCGGCGATTATTGCAAAATACAAAACAACGTGTCGATATACGATAATGTTACCTTGGAAGAGGGCGTTTTTTGCGGGCCAAGCATGGTATTTACTAATGTATACAATCCTCGAGCCTTGATCGCACGTAAAAATGAATATCAGGATACTTGGGTGAAAAAGGGGGCAACATTGGGTGCAAATTGCACGATCGTGTGTGGGATTACGATCGGCGAGTATGCCTTCATCGGCGCCGGAGCCGTCGTCAATCAGACTGTCAAACCGTATGCCTTGATGGTCGGAGTACCCGCTAAGCAGATCGGCTGGATGAGTGAGTACGGTGAGCAACTCGATTTGCCCCTTAAGGGTGAGGGTGAAACGGTCTGCCCATATACAGGAAAAACTTATCGGCTTCTGAACGGCGAAATGTGTTTAACATAAGTAGGCGCTTAAGAGCGATTAAGGAACAGAATATCCGTGCTCTTCGGGCATTGTTAAAGCGGCTGCATGGCGCTTATTGGGTTTTCGCCATGCGCTGGCTTTTTGCTACAGTGGCTGGCAACCATAATCAGCAAGTAATCATTCTGTCCCTGGGAAACGAAGGATCTGCAGATTCGATTGCGACAGCATGTTGCCGACGCGGTTGGATTGTTCATCTTTTTTCGACAAAACCGACACCTGCTGAATACATGTATTCTCATCATGTGTATCGCTGGCCACTTTTGGAGCAATCAATGCATGGCCGGCTGTTACAGGAAGCTCAAAAAATCCGCCCGCTCGCAATTTTAATCGCAAATAAAGATATACTCATTCCGCTGCAATATTCTCTGGCTACGGCATTGGGGCTGCCGCATGTCAATCAACAAGCAGTTGAGACCAGCCTGAATAAGCTACAGCAGAAAACAGTGCTGGCTGAGGCGGGACTGCCGCAGGGCAAATGGCGGGTTTTGTGCGGTCAATCTGAAACAAACGATTTGCATGGCTTTCCTTATCCAGCCGTCATCAAGCCCAGTATAGGTACTGCCAGCAAAGGTATAACCCGTGTTACAAACGCTTGCGAAATAGCTGCGGGATTGGAATATATTCAGTCATGGCAAAACGATGCAAGTGTAGGAAACGAATTCTTTATCGAAGAATATATCGAAGGTCGTCAGTTCGATGTTGAGGGTTTAGCTTTTGAAGGCCAAATATATCCTATATGCATAGTCGAAGAAAATTATTCCGGAGATCCAAGGCATTTCCCTCCTCATTTTTTTCTCTTTAACCCACCACTCGATAAAGCATTACATCAGCTAATTGAAGCAACGGCCATCGATACGATCCGGGCATTGGGGGTAACCATTGGCGCCTGGCATTGTGAATTGCGAATAACCTCAGGGAATAGACCCTGTGTGCTCGATTATGCGAATCGCATGGGTTATGATCGTTTGGTAAGTCTGGCTGCGGGGATAGATTTTGCCGATGGCTATATTGATACCATGTTGGGCCAGTCACCCAACATGGTACAAAAAACCCGTAAAACTATTTTGTTTTATTATCTGACACGATTGACTGAGGTTGCGCCATGGCAGGTGTTTGTCAGAGAAAATTCAAACTTAATCCGCGGCAGTGTCTTTAAATCATTTACTTTCTCGGTCGCCAGCTACTACGGTAAAGTGGTAGTCGTGGCGGATTCTTACGATGAGATTTATTTTGCGTTACAAAAATGCGGCGTTAATACGGCTGCTTTGCCTGAGCCGAGCGGATATTCTGCCAGATTAGCATGACAGATGAAACTGACTGAACACTTAGGGCTGCTTTTACAGCAACGTTGTAGCCTTTTTCAGACTAACAGCTTTCGCCGGGATGCGCTTGTCAGCATGAGTGGAGTGCTGGTTAGCCGTCTGGTCACGCTTCTTGCCGTCTTTTATTTGATGTATCAATATTATGATCAAGAAGCGTTTGGCTATTGGGCTACAATAACAGCGAGTACTGCCTTCCTTGTCTGCCTCGCGACCATGCGTCTGGAGTTGGCGCTGGTATTGCCAAAATATGATTTTCAGGCGAGGCAGCTGATGGCTGTCATCATGCTCAATAGCGTGCTGTTGGTCTTGCTGGTTTTGCTATTCCTGCTGGCCTACAGCCATTATATTTTGCCGTTTATAGATTTAGAACATCTCTGGCTTGTTTATCTTGTGCCTGTGTTGCTGTTTACCAAGGCAATACAGGAATCCTCGCGCCTTTGGCTGACCAGAAAAAAACAATTCGGCACTTTAGCAATTATTCAAGTTGTTGGCGCTATTATCATGCCGGGTATTGCTGTCATATTGGCTGAAGTCTACACACCTCAAGCTTGGCAATTGCCACTGGCCGCTGCTATCAGTCAGTTTTTGCTAGCATTGCTTATGCTAACAAGCGCTTCTCATTATGGTTGTTTGCATGGTATAAAAAAACTCTCGGCTAGATCCATTAAGAAACAAGTTATAAAATACCGTGTTTATCCATTTTTTATGATGCCGTATGCGCTAAGCCAAGGTGTAACTCAACACTTGTTTATTTTGCTGCTGGGGGTGTTCTTTAATCAAGCTATTGTCGGCGCATTCTCGCTGGCAAAAAAGTTGTTTTATGCGCCTGTTAACATGGTGGTATCGCCATTGCGTCAGGTATTTTATGCCCATGGGCGCCACGATTCTGGGCGGCTCGTTTCCCAGCAGCGTGTGATAAAAATGCTGTTTTTGGTCGCTTGGATATTACCGGCAGGCGTTGTGTTTTTGCAGCAGCAGGGTATTGCATGGCTTTTTAGTCGCATTGATCAGTCTTTCCAAGAAACTCAATTATTCGCGCATTGGTTGTTGTTGCCGGCCATGACTAATATGTTAACGGGTTGGCTCGACAGGTTTTATGATTTGTATGGTAAGCAGCAATTAGCAGTTAAATTGCAAATCATTTCGGATTTTTTGGTCTTCTCCGCCACCCTGACAGTGATGTTGGTGTTTAGAGAGGCGCTGATTACTATAATGATATTTGCAATAACATTGTTTATGTATGATCTGTTTTGGCTCGCTATAACGCTGACATTGATCGGGATTTCGCGGAGTATAGTAATGCGGTTATTTGCCTTGATAATCATTAATTTGGCTTTGTGCTGGTTATTATTTGCTTGGTTCGATCAGTTTATGTCGCCGTTTATGGCGGCTATAGCTAAGATTGCCGCATGGTGCTGTCTGGCGTTGATTGCTGTTATTGGTGGTGGCCGGCAGAAATCAGTGCAACGAATTCCTGTGCATACTCACTCTTGAAGTACCGTTAAAGCTGCAGCAGCACGTTCCTGAAACTGATGACTTTGTTCATTACCGCGCCTCCATCGTTAAAGGCTTTGCGACAATATACATGCGATGTGCTTTTTACTGAATTTCTTGGGGTCAGCTTTCAAATATTATGGAATAATGTTGCCAATGTAACAATTTCATGTTCGGGTGCTCCGGGGCAAATATTGATGCCTGATATTTTCTTTCCCAAGGCTGAATTGGCTTGGGGAGACCCTAAAAGTTTGCCAAGTCAGCCTTTGCGCTATTGGGATATCCGCGAGATGCCGGTATATCCACAACTTGAGCAGCCTTTGCTGCCGTGTATTTATGGGGATGATTGCCCGCAAGGACGGTACTTGATCGATAAGATATATCTTCCTGTCGATTTATTGGGTTCAGCATTTTTCATGCTCTCTCGTTATGAAGAGTGGATTACGCCGGGAAAAGATGGGCATCAGCGTTTTCCGGCGAAAGCATCGCTGGCTTTTCAAGAGGGGTTTTTGGATAGGCCGATCATTGATGAATACACCGAATTATTATGGCAAACCATGGTTTTTTTATGGCCAAGAATGGTACGGAAAAGTCGGCAAGCCAAAAATTTCATTACCTGCGATGTCGATCGGCCCTATTACCCTTATGTGAAATCAAGGCAGCAAACTTTGAAGGTCATGGGCGGCGACTTATTTAAACGGCTCTCGCCCAGATTGGCTAGGGAGCGATGGTCCAATTATCAATTCGTTAAACATGGCTCTTATCAGCAGGATCCATACTGGCAAAATCTCTATTGGATCATGGATGTCAATGAGAAAGCAGGTACTGAATTAGCCTTTTATCTGATTCCTGCGCAACGGCATGCATTTGACGGATGGTATCATTTGAACGAGCCGGTGATTCGTAATCTTATTAAAGCGATTGCCAGCAGGGGGCATGAGATTGGTCTGCATGCGAGTTATTGCAGTTATAACGACTATGCGCAGCTAACCTCAGAAATGCGGCTATTGCAGAAGTCATTGTTGCAGCAGGACATCAATCAGTCCATCAAGGGAGGGCGACAGCATTATTTGCGCTGGGATGTTTTATCGTCACCTGCATATTGGGATAATGCGGGTCTGCAGTACGATAGTACCCTAGGTTTTGCTGATGCAGCTGGATTTCGTTGTGGCACGAGTCATGATTATCCGATGGTCGATTTATCAAGGAAATGCAAGCTAAAATTACGCCAGCGGCCTTTGATACTTATGGAGTGTTCGGTGATCTCTGCCGAATACATGGGGTTCGGGTTTACGAATCATGCGCTCGACTACATGCAAACATTGAAGAGGCGATGTCACAACTATGGCGGTGTGTTTACGTTGCTTTGGCATAATTCGCATCTATCAAATATATATGCTAAAAAATTTTATGAAGAACTCATAAGCTGAACTGGTTCCTACGGTCACATGATGCAATTAACTGTTTTGAACGCGGCGTTCTTTGCGCTTGTGTTTCATTGTTTGTTTATGTTTGCGAATATTCGGCATTTCGAGGATGCTGTTGGCAAGATTTTTTTACTGGTTATGGCGGTATTTGCTGGGCTGGCAATTCTCAGTGGTAAATCGTATGCCAATATGAGGTGGCTCAGTAAGTCCATTGTTTTATTGGTTATCCTGGTGGTTTATATTGCGTTCAAGCTGTTTCTGGATTTTGATAGTATTAATCGAATACGAGCCTATACAATTGGAACAAGTGGCGGAATCTTTTTCGGTGTCCTGTCAGGTATGTTGGTGTCTTATTTGATTGCTGAAATTTACTATCGAATGTCACAAAGATGCAACATCACTAAAATTGGCCTACTACTGCTGCTTGGTTACTGTCTATTAGTCTTGATTCAATCGGCTTATTCATTGCAGTTTTTTTTAGCTGAGTTGCGGGACGATATTTTCCTGATAGCTGATCAGGAGGACTATTATCAACGAGCTGGGAATTACTTGTTTGTGCAATTTATGGTGTTGTCGGCTATTATCGTTGTCATTGCTGATTTTGTGGAACGGTTAAGTTCTTGGCCCAAGAAGTTGTTGCTGTATAGTGTTTTTTTGATCTATATCGCGTGTGCTATCCTGCAAATGGCGACTTCGCAGCTCGTGGGCAGTAATTCCGGATTTGCGTCTATTTTCGGTTTCGCAATGCTTGTTTTGATTTATGTGTTTGGCTTACGCAATTGGCGGATCAATACCGGCGAATGTGGGATTGGCCTTGTGAATATGATGTTATTTGGGTTTGTCGGACGCCGAATGATGCTTTGGTTAGGTTTTGGGCTAGCGGCTATTCTGCTTGGTATCTTCTTATTGATAAACTATTCAGTAGTCGACTTTTCGCTACTGCGAATTACTGGTTATGGTGGGGAGCACACGAGTTCCTTTGTTTCCCGTCAGCATATTCTTCAAAATAATTTTTTGCTTCACTTGGGATTCGCGCCAATTTTTGGTAATTCCCGGGTCGAGATGTATACCACCGGCGAAGGTACCTATGTGCATAGTTTGCTTTCATTGTTGACTCACCAAGGTGTTGTCGGTATGTTGCTGTTTGTCCTTTTACTGCGGCAAATTCATGTCGAGCTTGGCGGAACCACTACGGTTTATGGCTTGTATTACGAAAACAGGGCAATGGCATTGTTTCGAATTGTGGCTTTGAGCGGCGTAGTGTTGGCAGGATTATTGTCGTCATTTTATATTTGGTTGCCATTATGGTTTGCGATCGGTTTGTTTGGTGTTCCCGTCGGTACGCGTTATGGCCATTTTGCGATTAATACGCCGGCTAATTCGAAGGATGACGCTTCCTAACTGGTTTTGAATGATATCAATGACACAATGAATTTGCATATCGTACGTAATCCTGTTTCGTTCGATTCTCGGGTGCTTAAAGAGACAGCCTGTGTTGCTGAGAGTGGAATTTTCAATGAGGTAGAGATTTGCGGTTTTCATGAACCCGGATACCCGCTGCATGAGCAGTTCGGTCATCGCGTAATATCACGAATCAAATTGATTACTCGTGCATTGCCGAAAAATCTTGTTGGCCAGTTAATCAAATACATTGAATGGTATGTCCGGATAATTAATCGCTATCGGCATTCTTCTATTGAGCTTATTCATTGCCATGATTTGGCGCCTCTCCTTATTGCTGTGAGACTGAAGCACTGGCATGGCGCAAAGCTGATCTATGATGCGCATGAGTTAGAAACCGAGACAATGGGCATGCGGGGACTGAGGCAGCGGTTGGCACGCTGGCTTGAACGCCATTTAATGAACCAGGTTGATGCCTTGATCACGGTGAGTCCGTCGATACGAAGCTGGTATCAGAGCCGGTTTCCGCGTGTATCGGTTTACCTCGTGCGAAATATCCCGGCATTACCGGATAAGGTATATGAGGCCCCCTCATTACGGCGAGAATTCCATGTTCCCGAGCATGCCCTATTGGGTGTTTATCTGGGCAGTTTGGGGCATGGCCGCGGTATCGAACCCCTTTTGGCAGCATTTGCAAAATCTGATGTTACTCATCATATCGTGTTCATGGGTGCTGGACCGTTACTAGAGACAATCAGGTCTTATCAAGCACAAAGCAATAATATCCATTATTGTCCCCCTGTGGCGCCTGCGCAGGTTATTGCCTATGCGGGGAGCGCCGATATCGGCTTATGTCTCATTGAAGCTGCGTGCCTTAATTATCGCTATTGCTTACCCAACAAATTGTTTGAAATGTTGTTAGCGGGTCTGCCCGTGCTTGCCTCGAATCTACCCGATCAAGCGGCCATTGTTGAGGAGTATCAGGCCGGCTGGGTTGTTGATAACAATGTTGATGCGATTGTCCAACAGTTGGCTTTATTATCTAAAGCCGATTGCCTAGCGGTTCAGCGAGGGCTGCAAGAGAGGATTCGTGAGTTGAGCTGGACCAATGAATCAATAATGCTGTTACGTGCTTATCGGGATTTATTGGCATGACATGTATCGCGATCCTTACAACGGTGCATGCTCGTACGGACGTTCGGATTCGGGTCAAGCAGGCGCCTACGTTAGCCAAAGGGCTAAAGCAACCGATCAAATTCTTTGTTCAGGACGGCCAAGGAACGGAATTGCCAGGCGCAGACGGCATTGAGATAGTGGATACCGGTAGTATTACTGGCGGGCGATTGGGCCGTATGACGCGCGGCGTCTGGCGTATGTACTGTGCTGTTCGTCAAACCCGACCTTATGTCGTGCATCTCCACGACCCCGAGCTGCTGATTGCTGGTCTTACGCTGAAACTGTTAGGCGCTAAGGTGATTTATGATGTTCATGAAGATGTGCCCCGCCAAATTCTTGGCAAAAATTGGCTTGCACCTTGGCTGCGTAGACCAGCGGCTTGGGTGACAGCGGGAACCGAATGGCTAGCGGCACAGTTTGTTGATGGCATTGTAGCGGCCACTCCGCTTATTGCGCGGCGTTTCCCTGCCAGAAAGACCGTTACTGTTGAAAATTTCCCATTATTATCTGAGCTGATGTTACCTGAAACAACGCCCTATCATGAACGGCCTTTGCATTTTGCCTATTTGGGCGGGCTTACAGCGAATCGTGGCGTGGTGGAAATGGTCAATGCTATGGCGGAACTTGGTTATAATTCAGCCTGTTTGCAACTGGCCGGTAATTTCCGGACTGGAGTGTGGCGTGATCAAGTGACCCAGCTACCTGGTTGGCAACATGTCAAGTATCATGGGTGGGTAAACCGCTCGCGGGCTATCGAGCTTCTAGGCAATGCCCGTGCGGGTCTGGTCGTGCTGCACCCGATCATCAATTATATTGATGCTTATCCGGTCAAACTGTTTGAATACATGGCGGCTGGCTTGCCGGTCATTGCCTCGGATTTTCCTATTTGGCGGGAAATTATTGACAGTGCAGGCTGTGGTATCCTTGTTGATCCCCTCGATCACAAGGCAATTGCCGATGCCATGCGCTGGCTGCTCGAGCATCCTGCAGAAGCGCAAGCGATGGGTGAAAGGGGCAGAGCGATGATCGTGGATCGCTATAATTGGGAGTCGATCGCCGCTCGACTGGTCTGCCACTATACCAGTATTTTGGGCGGCGATTCCCCTGTTGCGTTTGGCGAAAAAGACCCTTACAAAAATTTATTATAGCGACATTAGGCGCCGAGAAACTGCGAAACCATGAATATCTGGATTATTAATCATTTCGCTTACGGACCAGACCAAAGCGCAGGCACACGGCATTATTCATTGGCCAAAGCTTTAATGAGCAGAGGGCATCAGCTGCTCATTGTGGCTAGCAGCTTTTATCATAAAGGCCGGCAAGAGGTGCGCTTAATGTCCGGCGAATTGTATCGGCGTGAGCGGCTGGAGGAGGTGCCGTTCCAATGGATTAAAACGCCGCCTTATAAAGACAATCCTGTTGCTCGGCTTTGGAATATGCTGGTTTTTGCCAGACGTGTATTGCAAAGAAAATGGCAGTTTCAGGACGACTTGCCTGATGTGGTGATAGGGTCGTCGCCTAGTCTGCTCGCTGCGCTGGCTGCATTGTTCTTGGCACGCAAACTCCACATTCCTTTTGTTTTGGAAATTCGTGACTTTTGGCCGGACTCGTTACGCGATGTGGGGGCTTTTTCGAGTTTGCATCCTATCTATGGCGTATTCAAATTTATTGAACGGTATTTGTATCGGCAAGCCAATATAATTGTAACCCTATTTCAGCACTCGCCTGAGTACATTATTGCTAATGGGGGACGCGCCGATAAAATCGTCTGGATACCCAATGGTACCGATATCCAGCAAAAGGAACCCTTACCTGCCGATAATGGCCAACGTCCCTTTACTTTGATCTATTTCGGCGCCCATGGTCCTTATAATGGTTTGGAAAAGCTAGTCGAAGCAGCGGCGTTATTGCGCTCACAGAGCTGGACCAGTGCAAGCCTCCGTATCGTCTTGTTAGGAGACGGTCCCAGTAAACCGGATCTAATGCGGCAGGCTAAGCAGAAGGGCGTGTTGGGGCTAATCGAGTTCCGCGCAGCTGTGCCCAAACACTCACTGTGGGCCAATATCAAAGACGCCGATGCCTTTTTGATGATTATCAAGCCCATGCCGAGTTATGAAAAAGGGATCAGTCCCAATAAGCTGTGGGATTATTTTGCTGCTGCCAGGCCAGTGCTGTTTTCGACGATTGGCGGCGAGCAAATGGCTCGCGACTCAGGAGCGGGCCTGGCCGTTAGTCCGGGCGACGCTGCGGCGTTGGCTGGCGGCATTGAGCAACTCTGCAAAATGAGCGCTAAGGCGCGCGCACGCATGGGGCAAAATGGCCGACGTTATGTTGAAGAGAATGCGGATATCGAACAGTTGGCTTTACGTTTAGAAAATGCGCTTGCTCAAGTGATTACCGACAGTGGGAAGCATTAGAGCGGATTTATAGTTTTTGGCGGATTAACAACTGTTGTCCATATTGTTGATGGAGCTGGCCTATTACTCCTATTATTATTATCGGCGCACCGCGATCGGGAACCAATATGCTACGTGATGTTTTGACCCGATTGCCGGGAGTGGCGACTTGGCCTTGCGATGAAATCAACTATATCTGGCGTCATGGCAATTTGCGTTATCCCTCTGATGTGCTTCCCGCTGAACTTGCCTCTCGATCTGTACGACACTATATTCGTCGGCAGTTCGAGTGGGTGCAGCGACGTTATAATGCGCATACAGTGGTTGAAAAAACCTGTGCCAATTCGCTTCGGGTACCATTTGTTGATCGTGTTATTCCTGAAGCCCGTTATCTATTTATCTGCCGTGATGGTTTGGATGTTGTCGGTTCAGCCATGCAGCGTTGGCAAGCGCCCCTCGATCTTCCTTATTTGGTTCGCAAAGCGCGTTTTGTTCCCAAAACCGATTTGCCTTATTATGCTGGACGGTATGTATTCAGCCGTTTTTATCGCCTGATGTCAAAGGAAGGCCGGGTAGCGTTTTGGGGGCCCCGACTCGATAATATGCAGCATTTATTGAATACTCATACTTTGGAAGCAATTTGCGCCATTCAATGGCAGCGCTGCATGGCAGCGGCCGTTGATGCGTTCAGTCATCTCTCGCGTGAGCGCTGCCTGGACATTCGCTATGAGGATTTTGTGCGCGAGCCTGTGGATGGCTTGAGCAAGATCCTTGAGTTCCTCAGGCTTGATGTTCCTCTCGCGCTTCAACGCCAAGCTGTGGCGCAGGTGACGGCTGATAGCGTTGGTAAAGGGCGGCGAAAGCTGTCTGCTGATACGGTCGAGCACATCGGTACCTTACTTGCCGATGCGCCAGTCCAGAAATACCTGAATGTGGGGTCCACTTTATAGGTCCGCTGTTAGCGATATGGTTCGAGATCAATCTATTGATTATTGTCATGCAGAAACCTTGCAGCACATACCAGTCGGACTCACTGTGCTACAGGCTACTCTCAAGCGCGGCTTCGATATAGTGGGTGCAGTGGTTGGTTTAGTGTTAACGTGCTGGCTATTTCCCCTGGTTTGGCTGGCCGCTACCTTGGATACGCGCACCAATGGCTTCTTTCTGCAGGAACGTGTGGGGCAGAGAGGACAGCACTTCCGCGTGATCAAGCTGCGTACCATGCGGGTGGATGTGGGCCTGCCGACTACCGTGACCACAGCGGCTGATGCTCGAATTACACCGCTTGGTCGGTTTTTACGGCGAGTTAAGCTCGATGAGTTGCCGCAGCTGATCAATATTCTCAAGGGTGAAATGAGTTTTGTCGGACCACGCCCCGATGTGCCCGGCTATGCGGATGAATTAACAGGTGACGATCGCATCGTGCTGTCCGTCCGTCCGGGCATCACGGGACCGGCGACGTTGAAATATCGAGACGAGGAGGCGCTGCTAGCAACAGTTGCGGATCCGGAAACTTATAATCGCGAGGTGATCTGGCCGGACAAGGTCCGGATCAATCGCGCCTATATTGAAAATTGGTCATTCTGGCAGGATTTGATTTTTATTTGGCGAACGCTGGTTTCATGAGCAGCTGGCCCGTTTATGCCTCGGATGAGGTCGAAGCCGTGCAGCGCGTGTTGCTCTCGGGGCGCGTTAATTATTGGAATGGGGAAGAAGGTCGGGCGTTTGAGCGGGAAATGGCCGACTACTGCGGGATGTCCTATGGGATCGCCGTGGCCAATGGGACTTTGGCGCTGGAGTTGGCCCTGTATGCCCTGGGGATTGGGCAAGGCGACGAGGTTGTAGTCGCGCCTCGGACATTCATTGCCTCTGCCTCAAGCATTGTCATGCGTGGCGCTCGTCCCGTATTTGCGGATGTCGACCGGGAATCCGGTAACATCACCCCAGCAACGGTTGAGCCAGTGCTAACTGAGCGTACCCGGGCGATTTTGCCGGTGCACCTTGCGGGCTGGCCCTGTGATATGGCAGGCCTGCTTGCTTTGGCGCGGCAATATGGACTGTATCTGATCGAAGACTGTGCTCAGGCCCACGGCGCCGCCATTGCCGGGCAGCCGGTTGGCTCGTTTGGCGATGCTGCTGCTTTTTCGTTTTGTACGGACAAGATTATGTCCACAGGAGGCGAGGGCGGTATGTTATTGCTGCGTGATGAGGCGGCGTGGCAACGTGCTTGGGCTTATAAGGATCACGGTAAAGCCTGGGATGCTGTGTATCAGCGCGACCATCCGCCAGGGTTTCGGTGGCTGCACGAGTCGTTCGGCACTAATTGGCGTATGACGGAAATACAGGCAGCGATCGGCCGGTGCCAATTAGCCAAGCTCGATCATTGGGTCGAGCGTCGGCGCGAGCATGCTGCTTTGCTCGACGAAGGACTGGCGGGGGTGCCGGCATTGCGGATTCCCCAAGTCCCGGCTGCATTCAGGCATGCCTATTATAAATATTACGCTTTTGTGGAGCCTTCGATATTACGAGCGGGCTGGGACCGTGATGCCGTGGTCGCGGCGATTCAAGCTGAAGGGGTGACGTGCTTGCATGGCGGCTGCAGCGAAGTGTATCGGGAAAAGGCCTTTGAGCATAAGGATATGCGCCCCGCTCGGCGTTTGCCGATCGCGCGTGAGCTTGGTGAGACAAGTCTGATGCTCCTGACTCATCCGACATTGACCCAAGCCGAGTTGGAGAGCGTAGTCGTCGCAATTCGTAAGATTTTAGAAATTGCGATTCGCTAGGGGATGATGACCTTTTGACCAGCCTGCCGGCTGGGGGCGACTGAAGTCGCCCCTACGACAGGTTAGAGACGATTCCATGATAGCTAGCCGCTTTGCTGCTGCGCCAGGGGATGTACATGAATTTGCGCAATTTGACTGCTCGTGGTCCGAGCGCGCAGCCAGATGGGATCGGCGATATCCCCGGCCCGATAGCCTTTTGCCCCTTTGAGCAATAATTTACGCAAGCCTTCCACATCGCGATAGTCGATCGCCCGTTCAAGTTTCTGCAATAGCTGATGGTATTCGCTACTGCTGAGGGTCTCTTCTTCAGCACGGGAAATCCGCGGATGCATGGTCCCTGTCGCATTGGCCCCGATGAGCAATTCCTCGAACAGCTTCTCGCCCGGCCGCAGTCCCGTATAGCGGATTTCGATATCGCCTTCCGGGTTGCTGGCATCCATCACTTCCAAACCGCTCAAGCGGATCATGCGCTTGGCGAGATCGCGGATAAGCACCGGTTCGCCCATGTCGAGCAGGAAGACGTCGCCGCCTTCCGCCATGGCACCGGCTTGTATCACGAGCTGCACGGCTTCGGGAATGGTCATGAAATACCGGGTGACTTCCGGATGAGTGACGGTTACCGGCCCGCCTTCGGCAATTTGCTGGCGGAAACGCGGCACCACCGAACCGGAAGAGCCGAGGACGTTCCCGAAGCGCACGATACTGTAAATCGTCAATGAGGGCGTTAATGCCAGCTCTTGCAATGCCATTTCAGCCAGGCGTTTACTGGCACCCATGACATTGGTGGGGCGTACGGCCTTGTCCGTCGAAATCAAAACGAAATGGTTAACGCCACGCTCTCTAGCCTGCTCAGCAATACGCAAGGTACCGAACACATTGTTGCGAACCCCTTCGATAGGATTGTGCTCAACCATGGGGACATGCTTGTAGGCAGCCGCATGGTAGACCGTGTCAACGGCATAAGCGCTAAAAACTTCACTTAAACGGGCGGCATCGGTTACCGAGCCGAGCAGAGGGACGATTTCCATGGGTTCGCAGCTTAATACTTGATCGCAAAGTTCGGCTTCGATCTTGTACAAGGCAAATTCACAATGGTCCAGCAACAGCAAACAAGCCGGCTCGAGCTGGGCGATCTGGCGGCAGAGCTCGGCCCCGATAGTGCCGCCGGCCCCTGTGACCAAAACGGTTTTGCCAGAGATGCAACGCCGTAACAAATTCGGTAGCGGTGGTACCGGATCGCGGCCAAGCAAATCCTCGACCTGAACCTCTTGAAGCTCGTCCAAGCGGGCCTGGCCGGCCAGTAATGAACCGATCGAAGGTACGCTGCGGACATGTACGGCGAGGGGTTCAAGCAGCTCGAGGATTTCGCGTCGCCGTGCCCGCGAAGCGGTCGGAATAGCGAGAAAGATCTCTTTAATGGCGTGTTTTGACAGAATGCGCGCCATATCGGGCCAATGCGGTAATTCTACCGGAATATTGTCGATGTCCCGATTGACCAGCGAGGGATCATCATCGATAAACAGCACGGCGTTACAATCGGGTCGCAGTCGCAGCATATTGGCCAGTTGCCGGCCCGTTTCCCCGGCCCCGTAAATGGCAACCGGTTTGCCCCGCTTAACGACGTGACCGTCCCCAAGCAGGCTGCGCGCAAGCCAGCGACTCCCGCCGATCATTAAAAAGAGCAACAGGCCGTAGACCACGAACAGCGATTGAGGCAGGGAGGGGATGTCGGCCAAGAGCAGATAAATCAGTAATATTACTGCAGAGCCAAAGACCCCTTTGGCGATTTGCAGGAAGGCGCGTTGGCCGACATAACGCATGATGGCGCGGTACAGGCCCAAGCGGATGAAGATTGGCACGGTTAACAAGACTAAGGGCAGGGATAGGATCGCAAAGTGCTGTGCATCCGTATACCAAATGCCCAGTCGCAAAGACAGGGCCGACCATAATGCAATCGGGATCAACGCCAGATCCAGGCCGAGAATCAGCATTTTTTTGGTTAAGGGCGGCAGGCCACGGAGAAAGTGGCGAATATGTGAGCCCAGTTTTATAATTCTCGTAGCCATTGGAATATAAAATCAGTCAAGGTGTCAAATGTCAATGCTAAGAACTGCTAAAAACGCCCGGCATCAACATTGTGCTAAATGATTACGGCATCTTCATCCTTTTCAATGTCGAATTGCAACGCGGTTAAAACTTGGTCGTATTTGTCCAATAAGTCAGTTTGATCACGGCCGCCGATGAAGACATTGGCGATTTCGTAGCTGTACATGTCCTGGCCTTGTAATTCACCGAGATGCTGGCCGGGTTTGACGGGAATCTTAACATGCGTGCCAGGCTGGCGTGCCAGAAGTTTTTGGATGGCCTCGGGACTGGGTATGCGTTTAATTCGCCCGCGATCGAACGTACGGAGCATGAAGTGGGCCGCGATATTGAATTGACCGCGGCGTTCCATGGGTTTGGGTTTGCGCCCGAGAGCCAGGTCCAGCATGATTGAGTGATGTGAGATGCCGTGCACCTTCTCGAATATATCGGTATGCGCTTGGGAAATACGCGGGTTGATTTCCAGCAGCCAAACCTGATCGCTGGTTTGGTCGTAGAAGAATTCGACATTGAAGGGGCTGTTATCCAGGCCGATCTGCTGCAGGGCCAAGCGGGTGGTGTCGATCATCCGGTGCTGGATTTCCAGTGGCAGCGAGGAAGGGTATTCATAGCGGGAGAACGAGGAGCTGTCGGCCTCGTGCACCGAGTCGACAACGCCGTAAACGCTAACCTTGCCCTCATAGACATAACCTTCGAGCGTGCATTGCGTACCACCGATGGGGGACTCAGCGATGAAGCTCTCCGGCATCTGAGCGATTTCTTCGGGCATGCCGAATTGTTCCATCAATTCCCGAAAGGGCTCGTTCAGGAAGGCCCCCTGTGCTCGGCAAATTTCCATGGCTTCGCGGAATTGGCGATCGTCGTTAATATGGAAGGCCAAGAAGGAACGGAAGGATTTGATCGGTTTGATCCAGAACGGCGGAATCAATTGCAGCTTGTTATAGGCTTCCTCGTCGAAGGGATCGAAAGCCCGAAATTGTGGGATCGCGTCGGGAATCACTTTGCGCTGCTCCAGCCGACTCCAGTATTTATTCTCGCATTTCATGACCGCTTCGAGCGCTGGCCCCGGCAAATTAAATTTGTCGGCGAGAATGGGCACCATGACGGTGCCTGGAAAATCAAAATAACTGACCACCGCGGCCGGGCCGCCCGGTACGCTTGCCATGTTTTGACTCGCCTTGTCAAGCAAGGCAGCCATATCGTACTCGGTGACGTTGCGTATGTCGCTGATATCGAGTGCAGCATGGAATTCGCATTCGGTAGCTTGAGGCAAGCGCTCGAGCTTGGCCAAATTGAATTCGTCCATACCTACGACAAATATATTTTTGTTAGGCATCAATCAATGTCCAGGTAATCAAAGGAGTTCGCAGCAGCTAGCCTGATTAGACGAGAGCTCGTGGAATGGCTTCGTCCCAGGTCTTGGCAAAGACCCGCGCATCCCCTTCATAGGCATCTAGGGTGGCGCGAATCAAAAAATGGGTTCGGGTGGAGCTCAGTACCGTGCGTGTTACGGTCAGTATATGCCAGTCATCTCGCCGAAAGGTTCGTTCATGGACCACTTCTGCCCGCAGTGTGTCATAGCGATTGTTGTGGTAGCTGAAGCGCTCGCTGACGTCCCGGCTAAAGGTCAGATTGATCGTATCCAGATGAATCTTGGCATCATTGTTTACCACTTTCAGAGCGACTTCATTGGTAGCGAGATTGTGGTTGACGGTCCATTCACGCTTGGCCGGGGCGATCAGGGTATAGGTTGGGGTCGGCCCTTGCTGAGGCTGGCCGAGATCACGGATGTGTCGGTCGCTCGCCTGGGGCTGGCGCACGGGCAGATGGAGCCGGCTGGTGGCGGTATACACCGTCAGCCTGGCCGATTCGGGGGCGGGCCAGGCTAGCGGCCAATAGGAGCTGGAGATCGCCAAGCGCAGGCGATGACCGGCGTTGAAGCGCTGCGCCACGTAATTAAGCGGAATACTGACTTGATAGGGCTGGTTGGGCTGCAAGGGGGTCGGTTCGGCGTGGCTGTCACGATGGGTGAGGTTCAATACCCCGAATGTAACCCGGGTTGAGCGATCGTTGGGAGCAACGTCGATCAGCCGCACCGCGACCATGGCAACAGGCTTATCCGCGGCCAGCTCGAGCTCCACCGTAGCGCGCCCGAGGATTTCCAAATCCTCGGCCAACGGTTCGGTATCGAACAGCAGGGCGCCGCCGTCTTCCTCGCGCTGATCCCAGGGCAAATCGGTGACTTCGGCATAGGAGCACCATTTACCGGCGAATAATCCGACACTCAGCGGGCTTTGAATGGTTTGCCTGGTGTCAGGCCGCTCGGGGCCATCGGCGGGAATCAGCTCGGCGTTGGCCAATTGATAAGCCCGGCTTTGGATATGAGCCGTCGGCCAGGTCGACTCAGCGACCCAGCGTCCCGGCCTTACCGGATTCAGGGGGTTGGCTGTATCCTGCATCCAGGCCAGCAGCATGGGTTCGGTATCGCATTGATTGGCAATCCCCTTAAGCCAGCGGTCCCACCAGCGCACGCATTCGCTCAAGAAATCGATGGTCGGGCCGGGGCCGCCCATGTGCGGATATTTATGGCCCCAGGGACCGACCAAGCCACGGCGGGGGACCTGTAAGTGCTCAAGCAGGCGGAACACGGTATTGGAATAGCCGTCGGCCCAGCCGCTGACCGCCATGACCGGTACCTGGATGGCCGTGTAGTCCTCACACACCGAGGCGTGTTTCCAGAAGGCATCGCGATGCTGGTGTTCGAGCCATTGCTTCAGCCACAGGCCGCTGCCTTCCAGGCGCTCCAGCCACATCTCCCGCCAGCGGGCGCCGACGATATGGGGATCGGGCGGACAGGCGTTGAAGCTGAACATGGTCGATGCCCAGGAGAGGTTGTCGGTCAGCAGACAACCGCCCATGTAATGCACATCATCGGCGTAACGATCATCTGAAGAGCACACGGAAATGACCGCACCCAGCTCGGGCGGACGCAATGCCGCCAATTGCAGGCCGTTGAAGCCGCCCCAGGACAGCCCGAACAGGCCGATTTTACCAGTGCACCAGGGCTGTTCGGCAATCCAGCGCAGTACTTCGAGGCCGTCATCGAGTTCCTGGGGCAGATACTCGTCTCGCAAAATGCCCTCGGAATCGCCGCTGCCGCGTAAGTCGACCCGAACACCGGCATAGCCATGCTGGGCAAAAAACCCGTGCACTTCGGCATCGCGAATGGCTTTATGATCCCGTTTACGGTAAGGAATGTATTCCACAATGGCCGGCACGGGATGACTGGCATCGGCCTCGGCCGGCAGCCAGATTTTGGCGGCCAGGCTGCAGCCGTCGGCCATGGTGATCCAGATATGCTCGTGCACGGCTATCGCAGTTGTGCTCATGGCGTAGTCCCGAATTCGCGCTGGCGTGGTTCACACATCATAATAATCCCGATACCAGGCCACGAAGCGACGCACGCCTTCTTCCACCGGGGTGGCCGGCCGATAGCCGGTATGGGCCATCAGGGCTTCGACATCGGCATAAGTATCCGGAACATCGCCGGGCTGTAAGGGTAGCAGGTTTTTTTCCGCCTTTTTCCCAAGGCAATCCTCGAGCACTTCAATGAACCGCAGCAATTCCACCGGCCGATGGGCACCGATATTATAGAGCCGATAAGGGGCCGTGCTGCTGCCGGGATCGGGCTGCTCGGCACGCCAGTCGGGGTCGGGGGTGGCTATCTGGTCAAGGACATGCTCGACGCCTTCGGCAATGTCGTCAATATAAGTGAAGTCGCGGCGATGGTTGCCATAGTTGAAGACATCGATGGGTTCGCCGGCGAGGATCTTGCGCGTGAACATGAACAGGGCCATGTCCGGTCGTCCCCAGGGCCCGTACACCGTGAAAAAGCGTAGTCCCGACACTGGCAGGCCATAGAGATGGCAATAGGTATGCGCCATGAGCTCGTTGGCCTTTTTGGTGGCGGCATACATGCTCAAGGGATGGTCGACATTATCGTGGACCGAAAAGGGCATGTGGGTATTGGCGCCATAGACGGAGCTGCTTGAGGCGTAGACCAGATGCTCGACGCCGTAATGCCGGCAGCCTTCGAGGATATGTAAAAAACCGACGACGTTGCTGTCGACATAGGCATGAGGGTTTTCCAGGGAGTACCGCACGCCGGCCTGGGCGGCGAGATTGATGACTCGCTCGGGTCGGTGTTTACGAAATGCCTGGTCAATGCCATCGCGATCCTCCAGGCTCAACCGCAGATCAGTGAAACCAGTGGCAGGCGTGAGCTTGTCCAGGCGGGCTTGCTTGAGCCCGACATCGTAATAGGCATTGAGATTGTCGATACCGATGACCTCGTCGCCCCGTGCCAGTAACCGTTGACAAACGGCCGCGCCGATAAACCCGGCTGCGCCGGTGACCATTATTTTCATGGTGTCCTCGTTTTAACGGTGGTCACAAACGTTCATCCGCCGCCCCCAACGGCAGCACACCTTTGACATCGAATACGACCCCCTCGCCGCGCAGGTAAGCCCGGATACCGTCGGCCCCCAAGGCAACGAATTCGCGATGGCCGACCGTGATGATCACGGCATCGTAAGCGCCTGCCCCAGGATTCGCCACCAGGGCTAGGCCGTATTCCTCCTTGGCCTCATGCGGCTCGACCCAGGGATCATGAACATCGATATGGGCATGAAAATGGCCGAGTTCCTCAATAACATCGACCACCCGGGTATTGCGCAAATCCGGGCAGTCTTCCTTGAACGTCAGGCCGAGCACCAAGATGCGCGAGCCGACTACATGAATCCGCCGCTTGGTCAGCAGTTTGACCACGCGCTCGGCGACGTAGGCGCCCATGCTATCGTTGAGTCGCCGGCCGGCCAGGATGATTTCCGGATTATGGCCGATTTCCTGGGCCTTATGAGTTAGATAATAGGGGTCGACGCCGATACAGTGGCCGCCGACCAGACCCGGCCGGAAGGGCAGGAAATTCCATTTGGTGCCGGCCGCTGCGAGAACTTCCAGGGTATCGATGCCGAGCTGGTTGAACAGCACGGCCAGCTCGTTGACCAGAGCGATGTTCAAGTCCCGCTGGGTATTTTCGATGACCTTGGCGGCCTCGGCGACTCGAATGCTCGAGGCCCGATGCGTGCCCGCGGTGATAATGGTTCGATAGAGGGTATCGACGAACTCCGCGGCCGCTTCCGTGGAGCCGGAGGTGACTTTGACGATAGTGGGCAAGCGATGGGTTTTGTCGCCCGGATTGATGCGTTCGGGACTGTAGCCGGCGAAAAAATCCTGGTTGAAAGTCAGCCCAGAGGCTTGTTCGATCAGTGGGACACAGACTTCCTCAGTGGCACCGGGAAAGACCGTGGACTCAAAAATGACGACATCACCGGCGCCGATGACTTGGCCGACACTGCGGCTGGCGGCTTCCAGGGGAGTGAGATCGGGGCGTTTGTAGCGATCCACCGGCGTTGGCACAGTGACGATATAGACATTGCAATCTTTGAGGTCATCAAGACGGCTGCTGTATTGCAGATGGCTTGCTTGGCTGAGTTCTTGGGGAGTGACCTCCAGGGTGTTGTCGTGGCCTGCATGCAGCGCCTCGATGCGGTCCGCCTTGATATCGAAGCCGATGGTCGGCAGGGACTTGCCAAATTCCACCGCCAACGGCAAGCCGACATAACCGAGCCCTACCACCCCAATACGTGCTTGATCGAGCGTAAGCATCTTCTCTCCCCCGGAAGTTTTAAGTAGGCCTGTTTCGAAGTTGTAGCTAGCGAATGATGATCTTGTTTCTTATCGGATCAGAAATTTATTTTGTTGGGTAGGGCCGGTTGAAACCGGCCCTACC
>CAYFSA010000010.1:0-6815 GCA_964345605.1 uncultured Ectothiorhodospiraceae bacterium | reverse complement strand
GGCCGGTTGAAACCGGCCCTACCTTACCAGCTTTTCCTCTACCTGCTGACGTTTGGCCTGACCGAGAAGCTGCTCGATCAAGGTCAGCGCAAAATCCATGGCGGTTCCCGGCCCGCGCGAGGTGAGCAGCTTGCCGTCGATTTGTACGGCGGAATCGGTTACTTGCGTGCCGGGCAGATCCAGACCATCCAGGGCACCCGGGTAGGCGGTGACCTGTTTGTCCGCAAGCAGCCCGGCAGCCGCTAGAGCCTTGGGGGCGGCACAGATCGCCCCGACGTAATGGCCGGCGTCGGCATGGGCCTTGAGAATGGTCTGCACATCGGCGTCATCGCGCAGATTGTTGGCCCCGGCCAGGCCCCCGGGCAGGACCACCAGATCGAACTCGCGCTCACGCACTGCAGCGAAGGTGGTATCCGGCACCAGCACCACGCCGCGCGAGCATTGCACGGGATCGGTGCTGGCCGCAGCGACCACAACCTCTATTTCGGCGCGCCGCAGCAGGTCGATGAGGGTAACGGCTTCGAGTTCTTCGCTGCCTTGAGCGATGGGAATCAGCACGCTGGCCATGACTGCCTCCTCATGGGTTAACTTATGCATGTCACCGAGTTGCCGCCTCAATGCCGCTCGGACAGAATCGCCAGGCCTTTCAAGAGATTCAGCGCCTGGTAGAGCTGGTAATCTTTCTCGATTAACCGAGCGGCTTGGTCTTTGTCTTGTTCGGGCTTAGCGGCATCGGTATCTTCACTATCACTATTACCTTGGGCATCGTCGGCTTTCTCAGTGTTCGCGTCAGTGTCGCCGTCGCCGGTCAAGATTTCGAGGTGACCACTGAGGTCTTTTTCCTTCAGCGGTTTCAAGTCAGCCCCTTCGGGAAGGCTGACCTCGACCATGGGGAGCTTGATGTCCGGTTTGATGCCCTCGGCCTGGATCGAGCGGCCACTGGGCGTGTAGTACAGGGCAGTGGTGAGCTTGACCGCATTATTCTGCCGCAGAGGCAGAATGGTCTGCACCGAACCCTTGCCGAAGGTCTGGGTGCCCAGAACGATCGCCCGTTCGTGGTCCTGCAGGGCGCCGGCGACGATTTCCGAGGCCGAGGCCGAGCCTTCGTTGACCAGCACTACCAGGGCCGCGCCGTCGAGGACATCGCCTTGGCTGGCGCTGTAACGCAGCTCACCCGATTCGTCCCGGCCCTCGGTATAGACGATCAGACCGGAATGCAAGAAGGCATCGGCAACATCCACCGCGCCATTGAGGATGCCGCCGGGATTGTTGCGTAGATCCAGAATAGTGCCCCGCAGCTTGCCATCATTGGTTTTTTCCAGTTCTTTGATGGCCTCGCGGAGATTGCGGGCAGTGTTGGATTGGAAATTCGTGATGCGCAGATAGCCGAAGCCCGGATCGAGCAGCCGCGACTTGACGCTTTGCACGCGGATGATGTCACGAGTGATCTCTACCTTGAACGGCTTGTCCTTGCCTTCGCGCACCACCGTCAGGACGATTTTCGTACCCTTCTTGCCGCGCATGATCTGCACGGCATCGCTCAGGCTCATGCCCTTGACCGAAGTATCGTTCAGCCGCACGATCAGATCGCCGGCCTTGATGCCGGCTCGGGCTGCCGGTGTGTCATCGATGGGCGCGATGACCTTGACGAAACCGTTTTCCATGCCGACTTCGATGCCGAGGCCGCCGAATTCGCCCGACGTGCCGATTTTAAGCTCTTTGAATTGTTCTTCGTCCAAATACGAGGAATGCGGGTCCAGGCCGTTGAGCATGCCGCGAATGGCGCTCTCGAGCAGGGTCTTATCATCGACTTTCTCGACATATTCCTGCTTGATACGGGCGAGCACATCGGTGAACAGGCGCAGTTCCTCGAGCGGCAGCTCCTCGTGGGCGGCGTCCCGGTCGGCGAATACACCGGTCGTCACGCTCAGGCCGCTACCGATCGCTATACCGAGCACCAGGGCTAGCCAGACACCTAATCGATTCTTCATGGGATGACCTTAAAATTGTCTGTGAGCGGCCCGCCGGGGCCGCGTGGTTTGCAGAGTCACATTGCCTAATGACCGAATACTAAACCGAATACTAACACCGATTGCCCCTCGGCTGGGATAGGGGATGTAGGTGGCTCTATTGGGCCGCTTATAAGCGGTTAGCGGGTCGCATGAATTCGACCCTATGCGCCGCGATCTGCCAGCCAAGGCAGGGGGTCGAACGGCTGGCCATTGCGGCGCAGTTCGAAATATACCCCACTGTTGCGTAAACCGCCGGAGTCGCCGCTGGTGGCGATGACTTCGCCCGCTTCGACCCATTCGCCGAGCGTCCGGTGCACCGATTGATTATGGGCATACAAGGACATGAAACCTTGACCATGATCCAGGATCAGCAGCAGCCCGAAGCGCCGCACCCAGTCCGCATAGGCTACGCGGCCGCGGGCAACGGCCTGCACAGGTTGTCCGCGCGGCGCGGCGATAAAAATGCCCTGCCAGTGACGGGCCCCGCTGCGTGAATCCCCATAATGCTGCGTTAGTCGCCCTTGTACTGGCCAGGGCAGGGCGCCGCGTGCCGACGCCAGCGAGCGCTCGCCCATATCGGCAGGCACGTCGGCTAACTGCCGACGCAGCGATGCCAGTAACTCTTGCAGGCGGGTTTCGTTGGCCCGCAGCTCGCTCAAGCGGGTATCCTTGGTGCGCATGGTTTGTTCCAGCTCCGCCAGGGTGGCAGCACGTTGCTGGCGCTGGTCCGCCAGAGCTTGCCGTTTGGCGAGCAAATCGGCGCGTTCGCCGGCCAGTTTGGCGCGTGTTCGCTGGAGCGATTGGCGGGTTTGACGAACGGCTTGTAAACTCTCGCGCACTGCCACAACGCTGTCGATACGATGATCGAGCCAGTAGCGCAAGTAGCCCAAAAGGCGGCCGAGCGGTGCTGCTCGGTCCTGAGACAGCAGCAACTGCAGGCCGGCTTGACGACCGGCCAGATACCTGCTTTGAATCTGCTCGGCCAGCTCGGCGCGTTGGGATTCGAGGCGAGACTGCTCGGTTGCGAGCACGGTTTGCAAAGTTTCGAGACGCTCAGCATGGGCCGTGATCGCCTCGCGTTTGGCCCGGCTAGCCTGATCAAGCGCGGCTATTTGCAGCTCTGTCTTGCGCAAACGGGCTTGGAGTTCTCCCCGCCGACCCGCAGCGGCTTCCCGTGAGCGTTGCAGGTCGTGGATATCGGCTTGCACGGCCTGCAATCTTTCGCGGACACCGGCGCTATCGCTTGCCAGCGTCGGCCAGATTGCGCCGCCGGTCAGCAGCAGAGCGAGCAGGCCGGGCCCCCAGGGGGGCAGGATGAGCTGGCCTAACGGTCGGGGCAACAGGGGGCGCGACAGTCGGGTCATTATCGGTGTATGCTTGAATGCTTATATACCATAATACCGTATGGAACTAAATGCTTGGCCGATGAGGTTTTCGTTATGAATGGCACTGCCCAGTTGCTGACGCGTGAAGAAGACTTGGAACGTGCATCGCGCTCGTTGAAAGCCATGTCCCATCCTTTGCGTTTGAAGATACTCTGCGTGCTCGGCAATCGCGAGGTCAGCGTTCAGGAGATTGTAGATAGCGTGGGTACCTCGCAAAGCAATATCTCCCAGCACCTGGCGATTCTGCGCGACAAGGGTATCCTCGCTTCCCGCAAAGATGCCAATCGGGTCTATTATCGGGTCGGGGATGCCCGGACCCTGCGCCTGATCGAAATGATGCAGGAAGTGTTCTGTCATCACTAATAGCCGCGGCCAAAGGTTGGCGGGCAGTGCGGCGTGGCGGTAGTGACTTGGCATTAACCGCCAGCTGTGTTAACAATCGCGGTTTTTAACCGAACCAGGCTCGCTTGCATGGAACGTCTACCGGAATTTATCGCGAACCACGCCTTTTTATTCATCGCGCTCGGCCTCATCTTGGTCATGATCGTGGTGACCGAGGTGCAGCAGTTCACCCGCAAGTTCAACGATCTCTCGCCGGGGGAGGCGGTACGCTTGATCAATGACAACAATGCCCTGGTATTGGATGTCCGCGAGGACAAGGAGACCCGTGAGGGCATGCTCCAAGGGGCCAAACATATCCCGGTCGGCGTATTGCCCAAGCGGCTCGACGAGATCAGTAAGGCCAAGGAACGGCCGGTGCTGGTGTACTGCCGCAGCGGCAATCGCTCGGTCAATGCCAGCAATACGTTGGTCAAGCATGGTTTCACCCAGGTTAATAACCTCAAGGGCGGCTTTATCGCCTGGCGTAACGACAACCTCCCCGTCGTGCGTCGCTGAGCCTATGCGAGACCGCTGCTGGCTCACCACGAGGGTTCCCCGATCGAACAATGAATGCATGAGGTTTGCAGTCGATGACCGAACAGCTGCACATCGTCTGTCCCCATTGTAATGGGGTGAACCGTGTATCGGGCGACAAGCTCGCTTATGGCCCCAATTGCGGTGCCTGCCATAACCCACTGTTTACCGGCCAGCCGGTGGATTTCAGCAATGACGCATTATCACGGCATGTAAGGCGCAATGATATTCCCGTGCTGGTCGATTTCTGGGCCCCATGGTGTGCGCCCTGTCGCAGTATGGCCCCTGCCTACGCCCAGGCAGCGGCCAAACTGGAGCCACGAGTGCGGGTGGCCAAACTCAATACCCAGGATAATCCAGGCGCTACTGGTGCCTATCACATCCGCGGCATTCCCACCATGATCCTGTTTCACATGGGCCGGGAGCGTCAACGCCAATCGGGAGCCTTAGACGCACGGGCTATCTTCGATTGGGTGCAAAGTCAACTATGAGGACCTTATGAGCGATTCCACAACAACTGAGGGTAATGCTCAGGCCGGTGCCGATCAGCACCCGCAAGAATTCGGCATTCAGTATTTGTATCTCAAGGATGCCTCTTTCGAGTCGCCGCGTTCGCCCGAGGTTTTTGGCGAAAAAGCGGCGCAGGAAGTCAACCTGCAGCTCAACAACGAAGTCAGACAGCTCGAGGAAGGGCGCTTCGAGGTTGTTCTGACGCTGACGGTGACCTGCAAGGCGGGCGAGCAGACCAATTATCTGGTCGAGGTCAAGCAGGGTGGGATCTTCGTGCTGCGTGGTATCTCCCAGGAGCATTTTGGCAGCATCCTCAATGTGCATTGCCCGACCATTTTATTCCCCTATGCGCGCGAGGCGATTGCCAACCTGGTGACCAAAGGCGGCTTCCCGCAATTGTTGTTGAATCCCATTGATTTCAACATGGTTTATCAACAGCATCAGGAGCGGGCGCGCCAGGGTGAGGATGCGGCCGCGGCCGCCCAGACCCAAAGCCGTTTGCAGTAAGTAATGACCGTCCGGCGGCCCGTTGCCGTGCTCGGCTCCGGTTCCTGGGGCACGGCGCTCGGCATGCTGTGTGCCCGCAACGGTCAGCCGGTTGGCCTGTGGGTCCGCGATGTCGGCAGTGCCGCGCGTATCCAGCGTGAGCGCGTGCACGCGCGCTATTTCCCGAATTTGCCCCTACCGGCAGGCCTGGCGATTCATGACGATCTGGCGAATGTGGTCGCACGCTATCCCGACCTCGTCATTGCCGTGCCGAGCGCGCATTTCAAAACCTTGCTGACTCAGCTGGCGCCCTTGCTGTCAGGCCATCGGCTCGGCTGGGCGACCAAAGGCCTGGAGCCCGGTACAGGCCGTTTGTTGAGCGAGGTATGCGGCGAACTGATCGGCCATGACACCCCGCATGCCGTGCTGTCCGGCCCTTCGTTCGCCGGCGAAGTAGCGCGCGGGCTGCCCACCGCGGTGACCGTGGCGGCCAGCGAAGCCGGCTTTGCCGAAGACCTCGCCGCGGTGTTCAGCGGCAAGGATTTTCGGGTTTATACCAGCAGTGACATGGTCGGAGTCCAGCTTGGTGGGGCCGTGAAAAATGTCCTCGCCATCGCCGCGGGTATCGCCGATGGCCTGGGCTTCGGTGCCAATGCCCGGGCTGGTTTGATCACCCGCGGTTTGGCCGAACTGATGCGCTTTGGCGAGGCGGTCGGCGCCCAGCGCGAGACCTTGGTGGGCCTGTCGGGGCTTGGCGATCTGGTGCTGACCTGCACTGACGATCAATCCCGCAATCGTCGGCTCGGTTTGGCGATCGGCCGCGGGTCTTCGCTTGCTGAAGCCAAGGCACAGGTGGGCCAGGCCGTCGAAGGTGCTGAGACCGCACGGGTCGTCCTGCAAGCCGCGGCTCGGGCTGGCGTGGATATGCCGATCTGTCAAGCCGTGCACGACATCTTGTTCGCTGGGTTGGCGCCAGGGAGTGCGGTCGCTGAGCTGTTGGGGCGGTCGCTTAAGGCGGAAACGGTGTGACCATCGGCTTAGATCTGGATGTCGCCCTGCATAGCCCGGAAATCCCGCCCAATACCGGCAATATCATTCGCCTGTGTGCGAACACCGGTTGCCGGCTGCATCTTTTGCAACCGCTAGGTTTTACGCTGGATAATACCAAGATGCGTCGTGCTGGCCTCGATTACCGCGATCTCGCAGTCGTTCACGTGCATGCCGGCTTAGCAGCGTTCCTTATGAGTGTACAGCCCACCCGGCTGTTCGCCATTACCACCAAAGGCACGCGCCGCTACACGGATTATCATTATCAAACCGGTGATGCCTTGCTGTTCGGCTCGGAAACCCGTGGTTTACCGCCCGAAGTCATGGCGCAGATTCCTGCGCCGCACCGCCTGCGCATTCCCATGTGCCCCGAGGTGCGCAGCCTCAACCTAGCCAACGCGGTCGCTGTGGCGGTGTACGAGGCCTGGCGGCAGCGGGGGTTTATGGGTGGTGAATAAAC
>CAYFSA010000009.1:16382-42114 GCA_964345605.1 uncultured Ectothiorhodospiraceae bacterium | reverse complement strand
GTAGGGAAATTGCATCGGTGCCAGTGTTCCAAGTCACGCTGGGTTAAGCATACCAGAGTAGAGGGAAGCCGAGCTAAATCGTTCATCCGCGAGGCCAGGGCAGGCTGTTCCCGTGCCGCGGAGCGCCGCGAGATGCGGCCTTTCAAATGTTAATAGCCAGCGCTGCTCTTTCAAGGGCGACCGCAAAACACCGCTATCGCGCCAGTACCTCGACATGAACATCGCCGCCGAGCCAATGCGCTAGCCTGGGATCCTGTTCCTCATACCAGGGCAGAAAGCCATACTGTTGGGCGCGCACGGTCAGCCAATAATGGCCGGGATAATGCGCGCTAACGGCGGCACGGTAGTCACGCGGATTAGCATCCTGGGATTGCATGGTGATTTCCTGCCAATCGCCGGCATAAGCGCCGTGGTGATCGATATTGGTCCGGATGACCACCACCGGCGCGCGCTCATTGCGATGCTCGAGGTAAACCACCAGCTCCAGGGTGTCACCGGCCCTGATCCGTACGGTATCGCCGACCACCAGATCGCGCAATTGCATGGTCATGACGGCCAATGATGGCTCCGCTGGTCGCTGCGGTGCCGGATAGAGGCGTTCCAGGGATTCCTGCAAGCCGATATGCGGATAGATGTCCGCCTTGCCTTCAATGCCTTGGGTGGGGTCGCCTTGCCGGGCGCGCTCGACAACCTGGTGATAATTGAGTACGGGATTGTGTTGGTAAAGATAGGCGACCGCTATCGAGCCTGAGCGACCAATGCCGGCGCGACAATTAACAATGACGTGTCGTCCTTGATTGATCTGGTCATCCAACCATTCGACGGCTTCGACAATTTTCTCATCGGGGATACGATGACTCCCCCAATCCTGTAAGGGTAAATGTTGAGTCGCTCGCTGTCTGTCGGTCGCGAAATCGACCCGCTCGGTCAAGCTCAGGATGGCATCAAAGCCCCAATGATCTGCCTCAAACGCCGCACGGGCATTGCCTACCCACAACCAAGGGGCAACCTGGCGGGCTACGGCCCGGCTTTGCCAGATCTCGCCGCCAAGCGGCTTAACTTGAATGAACTGCCAAGGCGTGGCGACCGCAGTGCCCTCACAAACAATCAAGGCATAGCATTTGGCCCAGCCAACCTGCTGCAGGCAAACAGTCTGGCGCAAGTAATGGCGATGCCCGACTTGCCGGATGGGCACAAGCTCGGTGCCACATGCCTGGCCATTGGCCTCGATAGCATAAAGCATAGCCTGCAGACCCTGACAAACCGCTGGTGCTTCGAATTCGAGGGATAAAGTAAACGGCTCACCAGGATAATTGTCCTGCGGGTCATTTAATGGGACCAGCGACATTAACATTTCGGTTCAATATTATACTTAGAGCAGGTCACAAATTTAACGTATTGAATAAAAAGGTGGCTTGACTCGATCCGTTGCGGCCATTGAGTCTTCGCGTACAATCAACGCGTACAATCAATCTCTCAGGATAGCCGCCGATGGGGCCATCAAGTGCCGAGTGGCCATGAACGCCTTGGTAATGAGCCGGCAACACTGACGCGCGCTCCTTCCTTGATCTGCCGTGCGCTGTGATCGTCTAGGGAGTTATGTCGCGCGGGGTAGAGGTAATAGCCAACCAGCGGCAGCGTAGGACAATCCTTTCAATCACCCAGGAGCCCGATGAGTAAGCCCAAGCAGACATTAACGCTCAATGTGACGACGATCTTTTTGATCCTAGTCGCACTCTTGTATCTGGCCATCGTTCTATTAACCGAGCAAAGCTATATTGCAGGGGTCAACTTAGCGTTTGGCAGTGCCGTTATCATTATCTTGGTAATAATGATTTTGACTTTCGTTGTTTCTGGGCGCAACAATAAAGTTCGTAAAGTGTACCTTTTGTATGCCCAGGAAGACCTGTCTTTTGTCGCAGAATTGTATAAAGCATTAAAAATTGCACCCTACCGAATCATCTGGGACCAAAAGGCCATTCAGGTTGGTGATCACATTGAAGCAAAGCGCAATCAACTCTTCAAAGAAAGTGACGATATTGTCGTTGTGATCTCCAAACACAGTTTGTCCTCGGAAGAGTCCAGGGCTGCAATCAGCAAAGCCATAAACCTGAATAAGCGGATTCTGCCCGTTTTGATAGACGATTCCGAGCTTCCAGATGAGTTGAAAGAAATCAAATATGCGGACTTCAGAGCGTCTTTTGACGACGGTTACTTTAGCCTCAGATGGGCGCTAAAAGCGGATTGACAATCGGGTGCTTGAAGGCCCAGTGATAATCGCGATAGTTTTTGGCGCAGGCCGGGTAGGAGGGAGGCTATTAACCTCCTCTCCCCCCTAAGAACCGTACGTGCGACTTTCATCGCATACGGCTCAAGCCGTTACGAAGAGTAACCCTTATAGATTACCCCGGTAAAGTGAGTATTCGCACATAAATAGCGTTGCTTGCCTTCACTTGTCTTTCCACGTTTCACGACGTCATGTTGCCCGCAATGTGGACATTGAACAGAGACAAAAGCCATTGAGTACCCACCCCGAAAAATTATTACTCACGAAATATTAATTGATAATATCAAATATCCAGGTTCAGAGCATCACCACGTTAAGGATGCCGCCTCATTCGGTCAGTCTTTCTGACTGTATGAGCATTGTTCCACGATATAGCGCAAGCGCGCTAGTTGATAGGGCTTGACGACAAAGCCCGCCGCACCTTGGGCGAGCGCGCTGCGGACATTGGTGATTGAGCTGGAAGCGCTCAAGATGCAAATGAACAAGTGGGGATGTTCGCTTAGCAAGACCTTCAGGGTATCCAAGCCATTGATCTTCGGCATATCGATGTCGAGAAAAACCAGGTCAAGCGGCTGCTGTCGGGCCAATTTGATGGCCTCATAGCCATTATGGGCATATTGGATATCCTGAAGGCCAAGATGCCTTAAATTTTTCTCCAGCATCTCGATAAAGATGGCCGAATCGTCCACGATCAATGTGCGCAGGGTGTTGCGAGCGCGCTGCGTGAGCGGTTCGGCATCAGCACCGGGGGCCTCGGCATCGACATATCCCTGGTTGATGATGTCCTGATAGAGCGAGCCATCGTGAATGGTACTGCCGGCGCGGCGCAGCAGTCGGCCATTGTGGGTGAAAATATCCATGGGCAATGGCTGACCGAGTTGGATCATGCCGGGCTTGATGCGTTTCATGGATGTCTCCTGCAAAGAACCGAGCGCTACTCGGTGTTATCCGGCCGGCCTGCTGCCAGGGACTGACTCAGTGACGCTATGGCTTGACGCAGTCCGGCCAGGGGTGGCGCCACTTCGGGCTGTGGCTCATGGGCATAGGTTTCCAGCTCGCTCGCTGCCTGGGCAAGCCTTGCCATACCAAAGCTGCTGGCAACGCCCTTGAGCTGATGGGCCAGCCGCCTGACCTGGGGCCAATCGGCATTGGCGCAGGCGCTCTCCATTTGCATCAATTCGTCAGCCAAGCCAGCGAGAAAACGCTGCCGCAATGGTTCGATTTCGAGCCCGTCGGCAGCAGCCGACGGGCCAGAGGCGGTCACTGCGGCTAGATACCTTTGCAGCAGCCGATCAAGCTGGCCGGTGTCGATCGGCTTGGTCAGAAAGCCGTCCGCGCCGGCCTGCAAGGCAGTGTCCCGCTCCTTGATCAATGCATGAGCGGTCAACACTACAATAGGGCCATTGTAAAGAGCGCGGCGCAATAATTGGAGCGCTTCCAAACCGCCCATCTGCAGATCTATCAACACCAATTCGAACGGTTCCGCCAAAGCCGCTTCCACCGCTTGCGCGCCATCCCCCACACAGTGCAGTTCGGCCCCCGTCGAATCAATCATGCTGGCCAGGTGGGCCTGGATAGATTCATTGTCGGCGGCGAGCAGGACGCGGCCGGCAAGCGGGCCGGTTGCGATAGCTCGTACGCAATTGCTATCGCCCCCGGCGCTGCTATCATTGTGGCGATCGCCGCCATGTAGTTGCGCCTGGCGGGCTTGTCTGGACCGCTCAAGCAGCTCGCCGAGCTGCTTGAGCCGGATCGGCTTGCTGGCGAAATCGTTCATGCCGGCGGCCAGACAAGCCTGCTGATCGTCTTCCATGGCATTGGCGGTCAGGGCGACAATCCAGGGCTGTTCGACCGAGTCCCCCTGGGCGCGGATGTGGCGGGTCGCGCTATGGCCGTCCATGTGCGGCATTTGCACATCCATCAAAATCACATCGTAAGTTTGCCGCGCAAATGCGGCGATGGCTTGTTCACCGTCATTGGCAACATCGGCCTGGTAACCGAGCCGTTTGAGCAGGCTCAGGGTCACTTTTTGATTGACGGGATTGTCCTCAGCCAGCAGGATGCGCAGTGGGCTGCCCGGCGGGGTTGGCGACGCCGGCGCGGCGGCGGTAGTAGCCTCCGGTGGCTCGGCCGGGGCGATCGCCATGCAAACCGAAAACCGGAAGGTGCTGCCCTGACCTGGAATCCCCTCGCTCTCAGCGCTGATCCCGCCGCCCAGCAGCTCGGCCAAGCGTCGGCAAATCGCCAGTCCCAGGCCGGTGCCGCCATATTGGCGGGTGGTCGAGGTGTCGACTTGACTGAATTTATCGAATAGCTGCGGGATCTTGTCCGGCGGAATACCGATGCCGGTATCGCGCACGGTGAACTGCAGTAAATACTGCTGTTGGCCTGCTGCCGGCGCGGCCTCGTCAGGCTCATGCGCCGATGCTGCCGGCTGCCCGCCAACACTGACATCGATCTGCCCGGCCTCGGTGAACTTGACGGCATTGTTGAGCAGGTTCAGCAGGATTTGCCGCAGCCGATGGGCATCGCCGACCAGGCGATCCGGCAGCTCTGAGACCATGGCCAAATTGATCGGCACCTGTTTGGCATTGGCTGCCGCAGCCACTACCGACACCGTAGCCTGCAGGCATTGCTGCAGGCTGAACGGCTTGGCTTCCAGCTCCACCATGCCGGCCTCGATCTTGGAATAATCCAGTATATCGTTGACGATGGCCAGCAAGGCATCACTGCTGTTGCCGATGGTCTGGACATAATCGTGCTGCGTCGCGTCAAGCTCGGTGGCGGCGAGCAGCTCGCTCATGCCGATGATGGCATTGATGGGCGTGCGGATCTCATGGCTCATATTGGCCAGAAACTCGCTCTTGGCCCGATTCGAGGCCTCGGCCGTCTGGCGGGCCTGGTCGGCACTGTCCCTGGCCTGCTTGAGCTCGGTCTGGGCTCGCCCCAGGCTCACCTGGGTGTCGATGCGCACGGCCAATTCGTTGGTATCGAACGGCTTGGAGATAAAATCCACGGCGCCTTCGCGAAAGGCCTTGACCTTGCTGTCGACATCCACCTTGGCGCTGAGCATGATAATGCGCAGCTCGGCGGTCGCCGGATTGGCCTTGACGATATTCAGGACCTCGAAGCCGTCCAGGCCGGGCATCATGATATCCAGTAGCACGACCTCGATGGCGGGCTCGCTCTCCATGACCACCAGGGCATCCGCACCGTCGGCGGCGGTCAGAATCGTGTACTGCGCCTCCAGGCTCAGGCGGATGAATTCGCGGATGCTGGCTTCGTCGTCGACCACCAGCACCTTGGCGGCGGCCGTCATCAGGCCGACTCCTTGAAGCTTTCGATCAGCTCGATAATCTGCTCGCGTCGAAACGGCTTGGTGACAAAGCCATCGGCACCGGCCTCGCGGGCGCGCTCCTGGTCGACGGCCTGGGTCGCTGCCGTGAAAATAATCACTGGAATATCCTGGGTGTTGCTGTTGCGCTTGAGGGTCCGGCAGACATCGTAGCCGGAAATCCCCGGAATCCAGGCATCGAGCAGGACCAGATTAGGCTTGTGCTGCAGGGCTTCGCGCAGGCCCGTGGCGCTGGTCTGGGCGCCATGGATCTCGTAGCGATCGGCGAGCAGATCGCGGGTAAAGGTGATCGCATCGGGCTCATCATCGATGACCAAAATCTGCACGGTCTGGTCACCCTTGGCCCGGATGTGCGCCGCTTGCGGCTGCTTGAAGGGAATCACCTTGTACAGCCCAGCCGTGTCAGTCGCCATCTCACGGTCTGTGGCGGCGGGCACCGCGGCGGTCGGCGCTGACGCTGCCGTCTCGGCAGCCGCGAGCTGGGCAGCCGTCGCTGTTGGCAGGGTTACATGAAAGGTGCTGCCCTGTTTGTAGATGCTGTCGACCCAAATTTCGCCCCCATGTGCCTTGACGATGCCTGCCACAATGGCCAGGCCCAGGCCGGTGCCGCTGGCCAGAAACTCGTTCTTGCCAGTGCGATGCTTGGTGATGTCGCCGAGGGTCGAAAAACGCTTGAACAGCTTGTTCTTGTCTTCGTCTTTTATGCCGATGCCGTTGTCGGCGACGCTCAGGTGGACCTGCTCGACCTCGGCGGTCGCGCGGATTTGAATGTGCCCGTTGTCGGGGGTGTATTTGATGGCGTTGCCGAACAGATTGATCACCACTTGCGCCAGGCGATCGGGATCGGCGTCCACCATCGGCAGGTCTGCGGGCAGGTCCAGACTCAGGCTATGGCCGCGGATGTCGAGATAAGGCTGCTGCTCCTCGACGATTTCCCGGACAACCGCCGGCAGTGAGACGGCCTGACGTTCGAGCACCAGTTTGTTTTCCTCGATTCGCGAGACATCCAGCAATTCAGTGACAATGCGGGCCAGGCGGGTGGTATTGCGCGCCACGGTTTCGAGCATATGCCGCTGAGCGGGGGAGACCTCCCCGGCCCGGCCTTCGCGGATCAGATCGACATAACCCTGAATGGCGATCAAGGGGGTGCGCAGCTCATGCGAGGCCATGGAAATAAATCGCGATTTGAGCTGATCGAGCTGGGTCAGCTCGCGGTTGGCGGTTTCGATTTCATCGATCTTGGTCTGCAGATCGCTGGCCATCTGGTTGAAGGTCACGGCAAAGTCCTCGATTTCATCGCCAGAGCGAACCCGCATGCGATGATCGAACTCGCCGGCCCCCAGACGCCGGGTACCCTCGGCCAGGGTCTGAATGGGCCGGGAGATACTGCGGGCGAAGAAGAAGGCCAGCGGGATCAGCAGGGCCGTGGTGATGACAGTAAACCAGACATGGGTCTGCACCAGATTGGTCGAGCGCTGATGCAGCTCCGCGGCTGTCAGCTCACGATTGGCCTCGATCTTTTGTTGGGTGGCAATGGCCGGGGCGATCACTTCTTGCTCAGGGACGACGATACCGACACTCCAGCCGGTAATCGGAATGGGATGATAGGCCACGAAATAATCGTCGCCGTTGCGCGGCTTGGAATACCGGGTCAGGCCCCGCTCGCCGGCGAGCATTGCCTGGATAATCGTTTGAAAGCGCGCGCCGCGGACCTGGGTGAGCATATGGGCAAAGGCCTCGTTGCGCTTGAACTCGCCTTGCAAGCTCCCGGCAAAGGCCAGGAATTCGGCCGCCCGCTCAGGAAAGGCAATGGCCTGGCCGCGGTCGGACATCAAAAAAGCAAAGCCAGTCTGTTCGATTTGCAGATTGATGATGCTGTCGATGATCCGGCTCAGGGTAATATCGATGCCGGTTACTGCTTTAAGCGTATCGCCGACATAGACCGGCGCGATACTGGAGACCATCCAGCCGAGGCCGGCCGGATCCCAGTAAAGCTCGGTCCACTCCGGGCCGCGGTCGGGATTGTGCTCGGCATCGGCCAGATAATAAAAGTCGTAAACGGTGACATCCTCGCTTTCGGAAAACTGCTTAGGGCCATCGACCCATTCGAAGTCGCCGTCGATGAACGGCATCCCCCGCGACAGCTGGCTGGCGGTGTTGATATAAAGCTGCACGGCATACGGGTTGGTCGCGGCAATGCTTTTGAACATAATGTCCATGTATTCGGTGGTCTTGATTTCACCCAGCAGCGCCGCGCTCACCTGGCCCTGCTCATCCACCGATTCGCCGAAAACCGCCAGCCAAGAACTCTGATTCGGCTGCCGGCTACCGAAGGAATTATATTCCGGTGCCGGCTCATAGGTGCTCGGCCGGGCGTAGCGCCCTAGCGTGTCGCCATGGCGATAGAGATACTCGGCGAAATCGGCGAGCTTGAGGGTATCGGCTTCGACCCGCTTCAAAATCTCGTTGACATCCCCGGCATGCCGGGCGGTCAGGGCACGCAGGCGGGACTTGAGCTCGGTCGACAGGGCCACACTGCTGTCGGTCATGGCCAGCTCGGCTACCTCGCGGTTGGTTTCCGAGGCGATATCGCTGATCCGGGTGGTGCTGCGATAGCCGACCCAGCCGATCACCGCCAGCGGGATCACCGTGGTCAGGATGACGATGAGCAGCAGTTTGTTGAAAATATTGAGGCGTAAGTTCATTACCACGTTTTCCCGCCCAGAACGAGCTAAGTCTTAAAACCGGATGGCGCATCAAGCCAAGGACGGAGCTCCGTTACCGCCTGTGCAAATCGCTCAGGCAAGGTCTGCGCCAGTTCTTTTGTGGCCCGCCTATCGCCGGTCTTGGCGGTTGCCTCAATCTGGCAGGCAAGCTCGGCAATACCGAGCGCACTAATGTTCGCGCTGCTGGATTTCAGACTATGGGCGGCAGTGGCTACCTGTTCGGCATTATCGACATCAAGACCGGCGCTAATGGCAGCGACATGCGCTTGCCCGTCTTCGATATAGGCCGCGACAAGTTCGGCCAAATCCTCCGCCATGAGCGTCTGCAGCTCGGCCAGCGTAGCCACATCCAATTCAGAGGCAGCTGATACATTGTCAGGATATTGATTCATCGGTTGCAGCCTTCTATTGATTCAGAAAGTGTCACATTCAGTGCCAGCTCACACAAAGTGTCGGCTCAGCCTCAAAGCACGAATTGCGCCTGGTAGCCGTCCGCTAGCTGGATAACATCGGTTTGCTCCCGCCATTGTTCACAACATCGCCGCTCAACGACTTGGGATGCATTGGCGACCCGCTCTCAGTCACACGGCTGGACGGGTCAGGGGAATGTGCCGATCAGCGAGGGCGGCGGCGGATGTCGATGCTGTGCGGTAATTTGTTCGGCAAACGCCGCCGCGCTCATGGGCCGGCCAAAATAATAGCCCTGCAGGTAATCGCAGCCATGCTCGCGCAGAAATTGCAACTGTGCCAGTGTTTCCACGCCTTCGGCGATAACCCGTAGCCCCAGTACTCGCGCCAGGCCGATAATGGTGGTCACGATACCCTTGCCGGATTGCTGGGATTCCAGTTGAGTCACGAACGAGCGATCGATTTTGAGGATGGCCACGGGAAACTTGTGCAGATAATTCAGCGAGGAATGACCGGTACCGAAATCATCGATCGCCAAAGTGATACCGAGCTCGGCCAACTGCTCCAGCAGCCGGATATTGGCCTCGGGGTTCTGCATGGCCAGGGTTTCGGTGATTTCCAAATCGAGCTGGGCCGGCGACAGGCCGGTTTCGTTCAGGATGTGCTGGACCCGCTCGACCAGATGCACCCAGGTCAATTGCCGGGTGGACAGGTTCACGCCGATATGCAGCTCGCCTAGGCCCGCCCGGGTCCAGGCCGCCGCCTGCTCACAGGCGGTCGCCAGTACCCATTCGCCAATGTCGATAATCAGGCCGGTTTCTTCGGCAATCGGAATGAACTCGGCCGGGGAGATCCGCCCGAGCTGCGGATGTTCCCAGCGTACCAGGACCTCGGCACCGGTGATCCATAAATCGGTACTGGCGACCTGGGGCTGGTAATAAACGCTTAACTGGTCTTTCGCCAGGGCCTGGCGCAGTTCGTTCTCCAAGCGCAGGCGGCGCGCCGCCTGCGCCGTCAGCTCCCGGGTAAAGCATTGGAACTGATTTCCCCCGGCCGCTTTCGAGCGGGCCCGCGCGGCCTCGGCACAGCCGAGCAGGGCATGGGCCTGGTCGGCATCAGTTGGGCAGAGCGCCGCTCCCAGGCTGGCCGTGAGCACCACTGACATATCATCAAGCACAAAGGGCTCGGCAACCACCTGTTGAATCTGTTCGGCCAGGGAAACGAGGCGGACGATACACCCCTGGCTCTCCAGCAAAAAGGCGAATTCACCCCCGCCGAGCCGGGCGAGCCGCCCTTCAATATCCACTGCCCGCAGGCGCTGCGCCAGCATGTGCAGAACCCGGTCGCCATTGGCTGCCCCCAGGCTTGCGTTGATCATCTTGAACCGATCCACACCGAGCACAATGATACCCAGTTGCTCGTCACCATCACGTTGTGCAATCAGAGTCGCCAGACGCTCGAGCAAAAAGCGCCGGTTAGGCAGCTCGGTCAGGCCATCATGATATTTCTGATAGTCAATTAAGGCCTCCGCCAATTGCAACCGCGTAATGTCCTGCAGGGAGCCGGTCACTTGGGTGATCCGCCCCATGCCATCGCGCGCGACTTCGGCCACACAGCGAATATGGCGAGTTTCCCCCGCGGCGTTGATCAGCCGAAAACCTTCCTCTACCTGGCCACCGTCACGGCGCAAGCGATACAGGGCTGCAGTCAGCCGCGCCCGATCTTCGCTGTGGATCTGTCGAGCTAGCTCGGTAAAAGTCGACGGCAAGGCCTCAGTCAAAATATTGAACAAATCTGGGGCGTTATCCGACCAAACCAAGCGATCGCTGGCCAGCTCCCATTCCCAATAACTCAAACGGGCAAGCTGCTGAGCATGCATCAGGCGTTGCTGGCTGACTCGCAAGGCATGGGCGTTATCAAAGGCCCGCAAGGCATAGCGCACACGCTGGCCCAGCATGGTCAAATTGATCGGCTTGGCGATAAAGTCCGTGGCCCCGGCCTCGAAGGCCCGCGCTACGGCTTCGGTATCATCCAGGCCGGTCAGCATGAAGATTGGCACGCGCTCGATGCTAGGCTGCTGGCGCAGCCGGCGGCAGCATTCAAAACCGTCCATGTGCGGCATCACCACATCGAGCAGGACCATGTCCGGTGAGCTTTCGGCATAAGCTGCCAGGGCTTGAACGCCATCGCTGGCCATAAGGGTTTGGTAACCGGCCTGACTCAGGGCTTTGCTGAGCATCAGGCGCTGCACCCGATCGTCATCGACGATCAACACCCGATGACAACGCTCGCCCTCCAGCGCAGCATCACTATGGCAAGGTGTGACTGATTCTGCAGAAGACACGGGGCCCCAAAGTCCTCAATCAATGAATGGTTGCAGCAGTTCGCAGAGCTAAATGAGCCAGCCGCTTTGCCAGCGGGGGACGTCGTGGCAGGGCGGCAAACCATGAAACGCTTGGTATCACTCAGGGGACTCAATGTCCTCGGGCAATGCAAGCAAGGCAACCCCCCCGGCCCGATAAAGCAATTGGGCCGCGGGCCAGCGATCCAGCTTATGCACCCGCGTGAAGACCACTTCGCCCGGCTCGGGGGAACGGCGCGGCGTCACGGCCCCACGATAGACCGTAAAGCTCGGCATGTTGACGCCCGCCATCACGACCGGTTTGTCGAGGGTCGTCGCCCGCTGGGCCGCCTCGACCACGGGTTGTTGCTGGACCGCGGCGGCCCAGGGCACCACGGCCTGGCTTAGTACCAGCGCTTGCAGCGCACCGGCTGCCAGCAGCCCGCGCCAGGGCGACAGCCTTGGCCACAGTGCCAGGACCAGCAGGCCGCAAAAGCCGCTCGTCACCCAGGCATAATAACGCCAATCCGTAATGGCCGGCGAGCGGGCCAGCATGGCCGACACATAGGTATCATCGGTCAATGTCCCTAGCCAGGCGGCGAGGTCCGGCAGACCCAGCAGGAGAGCAAACACCAGGAAGGCCGGCAGGTAGGCCAGCCAGCGCGTTTGTAAATCCTGTCGATAGCGGGCCATAAGCAGCAGCAAGGCGCTGCCGCCGTATAATAGATAATGCGGCAACTGGGTGCTGGAAAAAGAAAAGAACACGAACACAAAGCCGAACCACAGCCACAGGAACCGGTCCAGCGGCTCGTCCCGCAGGGCAGGCAGACGCGGCAGAATACGCAGGAAAAGACTGGTGAACGGCAGCAGGATAACCAGAATCACAGGGAAGTAATACAGCAACGAACCGCCGTGCTTTTCCATGGTGTCGGTGAAGCGGCCGATGTTGTGCTCGAGAAAGAAGCCGTCGATGAAGGCTTGCCCTTGGGCTTGATATTCCAGGATGTACCAAGGCAGGGCCACGCCGAGGAACACGAGCCAGCCCCAAGGGTGCAGCACTGCGCGCAGCCAGGCGCGCCAGGTGCCCGTGGAGAGGAAAAACAAACCGCTGACCACAAGCACAATGGCAATTGCCACCGGGCCCTTGGTCAGGAAACCGAGCCCCATCCAGAAAAACACCCGCACGATCAACCCGCGCTGCAGTCGCACGGCTTCAGCCGCGGTTGTCGGCATGGCTGCGACCCGCTCCCAAACACGGTATACATCCAACAACGTCAAAGTGATCAACAGGTTCAGCAGCGCATCGGCGGTCGCGGCCCGGCCAATGACCCAACTGACGGCAGCAAACGCCAGCATCAAGGCCGCGCTCAAGGCCGCTTCCCTACCCAGCCGCGGCCGCGCGAAGGCGTACAGGCTCAAGGCCCAGCAGGTCGCCGCCAAGGCTGAGGGCAGCCGAAACCCCCATTCATTGACCCCGACCAGCGTTACGCTCAAGGCCTGCAGCCAATAGATCAGAATAGGCTTGTCGAAGCGCGGCTCGCCGTTCAGATAGGTCGTGATGAAATCACCCCGCTGCAGCATTTCCCAGGTGGCCGCACTGAAGGCCCCTTCATCGAGATCGAACAGCGGCACGCCGCCCAGGCCCAGGAAGAACGCCAGAGCCAGCCCGCCGATCAGTAGCAACACATAACGCACAGCCTGAGTCATTGCCTCACTCCAGCGTTCGCCAATCGGTTTCGCTCGGCCGGGCCGGCACTTGCGCCCGGATCGCGTAGGATTTTTGCTGACCCGACTCAAAATAGACCCGCGCCAATAATTCTGCCAGCACGCCGGTGGTCAAAAACTGCAGCGAAGCGATCACCAGGACCACCCCAACCAGCAACAAGGGCCGCGTGCCGATGTCCTCACCCAGCACAAACTTGACCCCGGCCAAATAGGTGAGGATCAGTCCGCCGAGCGCTCCCAACCACACGCCGATACTGCCGAAAAAATGGCCTGGCCGCGCCTTGTAGCGCAGGAAGAACAACACCGAGAACAGGTCGATCAAAACCGGCAGGATGCGCCCGAGGCCATACTTGGAAGCGCCTTTGGTGCGCGGATGATGGGCCACCACCAGTTCCGTGATGCGCGATGGCCGCGTCAATGCCGCTACCCAGGCAGGGATAAAGCGGTGCATCTGGCCGTACAGCGACACCTCACGCAGCACCGCGGCGCGGTAGACTTTCAAGGAGCAACCGTAATCATGCAATCGCACGCCGGTCAGCCGGCCGATCAACCAATTCGCGATGCGCGAGGGCAGCTTGCGCCGCAACGCCGCATCCTGCCGTTGTTTGCGCCAGCCAGCGACCATATCCAGATCGTGCTCCAATAAATGCACCACCATCCGGGGGATATCGTGGGGATCGTTTTGCATATCACCATCTAAAGTCGCCACAATATCACCGCGCACCTGATCCAGGCCCGCCTGCAGGGCTGCCGTTTGGCCGAAATTACGACTGAGCTCGAACACCCGCACATGCGGTCCGTAGCGTTCCGCTTCAGTTTGCAACAGGCGGTAGGTGGCATCGGTACTGCCATCATCGACCAGAATTAGCTCCCAGGGCTGGGTATAATCGGCCAGGGCGGTATGCACCTGCGCAAGCAGGGCACTGACATTCTCCTGTTCGTTATACACCGGGATGACCAAAGACAAACGATGGGAGGCGAGCGTGGGACTCATGGCTTACGGATTATTCCTATCAATTCAATGAACGAAGCAGCTAAGCCGTTACTATACCTGACCCGGCGCGCAGGAGCATGGGCCGCGGTGAGGCAACCGCGGCCGTGACGACCACGACGAGCAGTTCGGCGCGGCGGCGCTGGTGGCTGGGTATAGGTATTTTCCTGATCTATGTGCTGGGCCTGCAATGGCTGTGGGGCTGGCAGGCGCTGTTGGCGCCGCTGGCGGATTTGCCGCCGGTCAACGCGGTGGCGGCGATCCTGTTACTCGGTGTGAGCTATACGCTGCGCGCCTGGCGCCTGTACGACTACTTTCACGATGCCATGCAGGGCCGGCCCTTGCTCTGCAGCAAGCTCATGCTCTACCACAATGTGCTCAATAACCTGCTGCCGGCACGCAGCGGCGAAATCAGCTTCCCCGTCCTGCTCGGCCATTATTTCCAGGTCCCGCTGCCGCGGGCCTTGGCAGCCCTAATTTGGTTTCGGCTATTGGACCTGCATACTGTGCTGACCCTGGGCGGACTGGCCCTGGCCAGCCTGACCGGGCAATGGTTGTTGCTGGTGCTGATGATGCCGCCCTGGCTGGCCTTGCCCGTATTAGTGTTCGCGCTGCGGCACCGGCTGCAAACATGGTGCGCAGCCCGCCCGCAGGCTTGGGCTGCCCGCCTGCAGCAGGGTTTAACGGGACTGCCGGCCAATCCGGCCGAGCTGCAGCGCAGCTGGCTGCTGACCTGGGCCAATTGGCTGGTCAAGCTCGCTGTCTTGGCCTGGCTGTTCCGGCAGTTCCAGCCATTGGCCATGAGCACCGCGTGGCTGGCGGCCGTGGCCGGCGAGCTAACCGCCGTGCTGCCCATCCACGCACCCGGGGGCTTTGGCACCTATGAGGCCGGCGCGGCCGCCGTGCTGCTGCCCCACGGCCTAGCTGCCCAGGCCGTGGTCAGCGCGGCGGTCAATGTCCATCTGATCTTGCTCGCGGCCTCGGTCCTCAGTGCCGGCCTAGCCTGGTGGATTCCTGCCCCGTCCCGCAACCGGGATGGTCAAGTCTGAACCATGTCCCCCGCATGCGCCTGGCGCATTTCAATCGACCGGGAAAGCAGTCCAGCGATCCATCCAGGTGCGCATGGCACCGGGCCGAACCGCACCGAGGTAAGTTGCCGCTTCGTTCCAGAACTCGAAGTCAGCCCTCCCACTCTGACCGGCCAGCGGCAAGGACGCGGCCTCACGCTGGGCATTGGAGCTGGCCGCTGGCTTAAAGCTCGGGCTGTCCGGGCTGAACACGTCCATGGACAAGCCGGGATTCACGCCCATGCGGATATTGCGGCTGGGTTCGGCAAACACCTTGGCTTCGGCCAGACCACCATCATCGTCCGCTTCGTCGCTGAAGAATTGCCGGCCATTCGGCCCGATATCGAACATCAAGAGACTTTGAAAATCGAGCTCGCCGGTCTCGATCAACCCGGCGGTTGCTTCACCCACGATATCGATAGCCTCGAGGGGAAATCCCATGATGATGAAATTGCGGAAAATGCCGCCCGTGCCCCGCCGCAGTGTCATGGCCCGCTGGTCGGCCCCTTCCGCACCGGAGCCGATCATGGTGACATTATAGAATGTCGGCCTGGAGCGAGGCTGGGCATGCGGTTGTGACTTCCAGTTGTCCCCTTCGAAGCCGTTGTCGCCATCATCCGCATATTGCTGGATAACCAGGAATTGCACCCGACCACGCCAACCCATGTCCCAATCGAAGGCGTCGTCGCCGGCACCGGTCACCACGATATTGCGCAAATCCACGGTCCCACCAAATACTTCCACGCCATCGTCCAACCCCCGATGGACCTGGACATTTCGCACAATCGTCTGATCGCCGCAGCCGCCCAAGGTCAGCCCATTGAGTTCATTGTTGGCGCCGATCTCATAGCCGGCGAATTCCAGGCGAACATAATTTAGCAAGCCACAATTATTATGCGGATCGTCACCGCCAAAGTTGCCTCTCACTTCGTCCTTAGCGATGCCTTCGATATGCGCAGTGCCACGATTGACCGGTGCATTGCCGAGCAGCACCAACCCGCCCCAGTCACCGCGGCGCCGCTCACCCGGCGGCTGCGCACTGGTGAAAACGATGGGCTGTTGCTGGGTGCCGCGGGCGTAGAGAACAGCCTCCCGCGTCACGATCAGGGCAGCGCCGCGGTTGCCCAAGATGCGGGTGCCGGGCTCGATGATCAACCGGACCCCGCGCTCAACAAAGACTTTGCCCTCCAAATAGTAGGTAGTGTCTGCGTGCCAGGCCGTATCCTCGGCGATCGATCCCGTAACGGTTTGGGAAGTAGCCAGCGGGGCCAGCAAGTCCTGTTGCAACAGCCCCACGCCAGAGCCCAGCAGCACGACAAGTATAACCAGCAGCAGGGCCCAGCCAACCGGGAAGGGTCGGCGCTGCCCTGCCGCGTTCTCGGCCGGAGACAGAGCGGCAGGGTCGGTTGGCGAGCGTGTCGGCTGTTTGGGCCCTTGCGGTGGACTGAGCAGCTGCCCATCCATATCGAGCTTATGGGCGCGCCGGGCCAGATCGAGGATGTCCTGGTTGTTGCTGGACAGGGCGAAATCAATGGTTTCGCGGCGATAATGCGGGTCGTTCAACAGCATATTGAAATGGACATAGCGCCCGCTTTGATTCGCCAATAATTGCTTCAAGCGCCACAGGCGGTCGACCAGTTGTGAGCGACGATCATCGGTTGCTTCGGACATGGCAGACAACTCCTTGAGGTAGTGCAGGGCGCGATGGTCAAGCGCGCCGGCACATGGTAGATTCAAGTCATTACTGCCCTATTTTGTAGGTAAATATATTACAGGGTCATTGCCGGGGCGCCTTTCTGTCGCCGCCGGACTCGAGCCTTTGCGGCGCTCTTGGCTGACTGGGCGGCAAGCATCAGGACCAGTGATTTCAGCCGCGGCAAGACTCGTCAGCCGTCCAGGAATATGCGATCATGCGACCAATCCTTGTCTTTTCATGTGACCGCTTATGGATACCGCACTCAACCTGATTGTGATCCTGTTGTATCTGGCAACCGCCGGCATGATCCTGCAGCGTCTGCGCCGCCTGGCCGATATTGCCCAACGCTCGTTCGGCCGCACCGTGTGGCTGGGCACCTGGACCGCGGCCGTGGTGCTTCACGTCCTGCTGCTAGCCCCTACGCTGTTCACCGACAATGGCCTGGATTTGGGGTTTTTCCACGCTTTGTCGACCATCAGCTGGCTGATCGCGACCCTGCTGTTGCTGGTCACCCTCACCCGGCCGATGGAAAACCTGGGCATCGTGCTCCTGCCACTGTCGGCCTTCGGGGTGCTCATGGGCGTGATCTTCCCGGAAGTGCCGTTTCATCCGGAGCCGGAAGCGGGCGGTTTGCGGGCACACATCTTTATCTCTTTGCTGGCTTATAGTGTCCTGACTATGGCCGCCCTCCAGGCCATCATCCTGGCTATCCAGAATCGCCACCTGCACAATCACAATCCGGGCGGCATCATCAAGGCCCTGCCGCCTCTTAGCGACATGGACAGCTTCCTGTTCCGGCTGCTGTGGCTAGGCTTCATTTTGCTGACCCTGGCGCTGGCGAGTGGCTTTGTGTTTCTCGAGGACATTTTCGCCCAGCGCCTGGTGCATAAAACCCTCCTTTCCATCACTGCCTGGGGCGGTTTTGCTATCTTGCTGTTCGGCCGCGTGCGCTATGGCTGGCGCGGCCGGCGCGCCGTAGCCTGGACCCTGGGTGGTTTTTCCGCCTTGCTGCTCGCCTATTTCGGCAGCAAGCTGGTGATCGAGATCATCCTGGCCTAAGGGCGGTCAGCGGCGCCGCCCGCTTGACAGGGGCTAAGCTCAGCTAATGTAATCGCCATACGACTTGCAACGGAGGTCATTGCTTACGGTGGACGCCATACCCCTGGAGGCACTACTGGCGCTCCTCTTCTTATTGCTAGGCTTTTCCGCCTTTTTCTCGGGCTCCGAAACGGCCCTGATGGCAGTCAATCGGTACCGGTTGCGACATCGCGCCGACCAAGGCCATCGCGGGGCATTGCGCGCCCAGCAATTGCTGGAGCGTCCCGATCGGCTCATCGGCCTAATCCTGCTCGGCAACAATTTCATCAACATCCTGATCACCCAGCTCGCTACGTATATCGGCTATCGCGCCTTCGGTGATGCCGGCATCGCCATTACCACGGGACTGCTCACCCTCGTGCTGCTGATCTTTGCCGAGCTGGCGCCGAAAACCCTGGCGGCCCTGAATGCCGAGCGGATCGCATTTCCCGCCGCTTTGGTTTATCGCCCGCTGCTCCGGCTGACGTTTCCGCTGGTCTGGGTGGTCAACTCGATTGCCAACGGCTTGCTGAAACTGTTCGGCGCCAGCAATGACACGGCCAGTGGTCACGACCTCAGCCGCGAGGAGCTGCGCAGCGTGGTCAGTCAGGCAGGCGTGCTCATCCCCCCGGAGCACCAGACCATGCTGACCAGCGTGCTGGATCTCGAGCGGGTAACGGTCGAAGACATCATGGTGCCGCGTAACGAGATTTTCGGTATCGATCTCGCTGACGACTGGGAAGTCATCCTCGGCCAGATCAGCAATGCCGCCTATAGCCGCATGCCGGTGTTCCGCGGCTCGATCGACAATGTCCTCGGCATTTTGAATTTGCGGCATCTCATCGCCCTGCAAAAACCAGCGGAATTGTCCCGCAGCGGGCTGGAAGCGGTCTTGCGCGAACCCTATTTCGTGCCCGAGGGCACCTCGCTGAATCGCCAGCTCCTGAATTTCCAGCGCGAGCGTCAGCGTATCGGCATGGTGGTGGATGAATACGGCGACATCCAGGGTTTGGTGACCCTGGAAGATATTCTCGAGGAGATCGTCGGGGAATTTACGACCGATCCCTATGCCCTGTCCAGCGATTACCATCCGCAGCCGGACGGCAGCACCATACTCGATGCCAGCCTCCATGTGCGCGAGGTCAACCGTGCTCTGGGGATCGCCCTGCCGACTGACGGGCCGCGCACTATTAATGGCCTGATCCTCGAGCATTTAGAAGAAATCCCCGACGCCAAAGCTACCGTCTTAATCGCCGGCTATCCCATCGAAATCGTCCACACCAAGAACAATGTTGTCCGCACCGTGCGCATTCGCCCCCGGCTGAGCCGCTTTCGCCCCGAGCAGAGAACGGCCTGAAGCCAGTCAAATTGACGCCACACCTGGCTTGCAGTAGATTGCTAGGTTTTTTCAGGAGACACATAATGGCGGCAGAGCAGCCCGCAGCATTCGACTTCGAACAGGGTATGGCCGAGCTTGAAGCCCTGGTGGCCCGCCTGGAGGAAGGCAGTGGCTCATTGGAGGCGGCGTTGAACGATTTCGAGCACGGCATTGCCTTGACCCGCGCCTGCCAAGCCGCCTTGGAACAGGCCGAACAACGGATCCGCATCCTCACTGAGGACGATACCCAGACCGAATTCTCACCAGCCGAAGAGGTCAGCAACGGTGGTTGATATTCAACAGGACATGCAACGCCTGAGAGATCGAGCCGAGGCCGCGTTGGAGCAACGCCTGCCCGCCGCGCCTATTCATCCCGCCCGTCTGCACGAGGCCATGCGCTATGCCGTGCTTGGCGGCGGCAAACGCTTTCGCCCCATCCTGGTGTATGCTGCCGGCCAGGCCGTAGGCGTCGTGGAGGCGCAACTGGACGGGCCCGCCGCCGCGGTGGAAATGATCCATGCCTATTCGCTCGTGCATGACGATCTGCCGAGCATGGACGATGACGACCTGCGGCGCGGGCAACCGACTTGCCATCGGGCGTTCGATGAAGCCACCGCCCTGTTGGTGGGCGATGCCTTGCAATCACTGGCCTTCCATATCCTCGCCCATGATTCGAGCATGGTCGCCGCAGCCGATTTGCGGCTGCGCATGGTCGAGCAGCTCGCCGCCGCGGCCGGCTCGCGAGGCATGGCCGGCGGTCAGGCCATCGATCTGGCCGCAGTCGGCAGGGGCCTGAATATCGCTGAGCTTGAGGACATGCATGTCCACAAAACGGGCGCGCTGATTCGCGCCAGTGTCCTGCTCGGTGCCGGCAGCACCCGCGAACTCAGTGAAACCGCGCGCGCGGGGCTTGACCATTATGCCAAGTGCCTGGGCCTGGCGTTTCAAATCCAGGATGATATCCTCGATGTCGAAGGCGACACGGCCACCCTGGGTAAGACCCAAGGCGCCGACCAAGCCCGCGGCAAGCCCACCTATCCAGCCATCATCGGCCTGACCGCCGCCAAGGATGCTGCCAAGCAATTCCACCAGGAAGCACTTGACGCCCTGACCGAGCTTCCCGGAGACCTAACGTTGCTACGCGGCTTGGCCGACTTTGTCGTTAACCGGTTGCAGTAAGCGCGTCGCCCGAGGCCGACGCCAAACCCCTAGCTTTTGAGAGCCGCTATGCGTGCCGATTACCCCCTGCTTGATTTGATTGAGTCTCCGGCCGACCTGCGCGGCCTGCCGGAAAGCCGCCTGCCCACTCTGGCCGAGGAACTGCGCGAGTTTATCGTGCATTCGATATCGACGACTGGCGGACATTTCGCTGCCAGTCTCGGTGCTATCGAGCTCACTGTCGCCCTGCATTATGTCTTCGACACCCCGGACGATCGCATTGTCTGGGACGTCGGCCATCAAGCCTATGCCCATAAAATCCTGACCGGCCGTCGCCAGGGCATGCCCAGCCTGCGCCAAAAGGACGGCCTATCGGGTTTTCCCAAACGCAGTGAAAGCCCCTATGATACCTTCGGCGTCGGCCATTCCAGCACTTCAATTGGGGCGGCCACGGGCATGGCCATCGCCGGTCATTTACAGCGCGAGATCCACCGGGCCATCGCTGTTATCGGCGACGGCGCCATGACCGCCGGCATGGCTTTCGAGGCGCTGAATCACGCCGGCGATGTCAAGGCCGATGTCCTGGTCGTCCTTAACGATAACGAAATGTCGATTTCCCCGAACGTCGGCGCCCTCAACAAACACTTGACGCGACTGTTCTCGGGAAGGCTGTACACCGGCATGCGCGACGGCAGCAAGCAGGTCCTGCGCAATTTGCCACCCATGATGGAATTCGCCCGGCGCGCCGAATCCCATATGAAAGGCATGGTCACGCCCAGTTCGCTGTTCGAGGAGATGGGGTTCAACTACTACGGGCCGATTGATGGCCACGATTTGCCCGGCCTGGTGCACACCCTGGAAAACCTGGAACGCATGGAAGGGCCGCGCGTTCTGCATATTATTACCAAAAAAGGCAAGGGCTATGCGCCGGCCGAGGAAGATCCCTGCACCTATCACGGGGTCAGTAAATTCGACCCCCAGCATGGCCTGACCAAAAAGCAGGGCAGCAGTCCCAATTACACCCAGATTTTCGGCGACTGGCTGTGCGACATGGCCGAACAGGATCCCTCCCTGGTCGCTATCACCCCGGCCATGCGCGAAGGCTCGGGCCTGGTCAGTTTCGCCGAACGCTTTCCCGATCGCTTCTTCGATGTCGGCATTGCCGAGCAGCATGCCCTGACACTCGCCGCCGGCATGGCCTGTGAAGGCCTGCGCCCGGTGGTGGCGATCTATTCCACCTTTCTGCAACGCGCCTACGACCAGTTGATCCACGACATCGCCATCCAAAAGCTGGCGGTGACCCTGGCTATCGATCGCGCCGGGATTGTCGGCCCCGATGGCGCCACCCACGCCGGCAGCTTCGATCTGAGCTATCTGCGCTGCATCCCGGAGCTTGTGATCATGGCCCCAGCTACCGAGGACGAATGCCGCCAAATGCTCTACACCGCCTACCAGCATCCCGGTCCGGTAGCGGTTCGCTATCCGCGCGATACTGGCCCCGGCACAGCCATTCAAGCCGCCATGACCAGCCTACCGCTCGGTAAAGGCGAAGTCCTGCGCCAGGGCGAGCAAATCGCCCTGTTAGTCTTCGGCAGTCTGCTGCCCCCGGCCCAGGCAGCCGCCGAACGGCTGAACGCCACGGTCGTCAACATGCGCTTTGTCAAGCCTTTGGATACCGACCTTTTGGATGAGCTGGCCAGCAACCATCGCTTGCTTGTCACCCTGGAGGACAATGCCGCACGCGGCGGGGCCGGCAGCGGCGTGAACGAATACCTAGTGCAAAGGTCAGAAATACCGGTTATTATCAATTTGGGTTTGCCCGACCGGTTTTTGGATCATGGCAAACGCACGGAGCTGTTGGCGGAAGCCGGCTTAGATGCCGAGAGCATTTATCAAACAGCCGCGGCCAAATTGGCAGCCCTGACAGACTGACTGTGCCAATGCCAGACTACGCAAACCATACTAACGCATTGAAGCAAGGGGTCCGACGCGCTGGCCATGAGGCCAGCGCCAAGGGAGGAAGCGATGCCTGGAGTCTATACGTTACGCGTCATCAATGAATTCGCCGCCGCCCATACGCTGCGCGGCTATGATGGCCCTTGTCAGCAGCTGCATGGGCATAACTGGAAAGTCGAGACCGAAATCCGCGCCCGTGAACTGGACGCCGTCGGCATGGCGATCGATTTCAAGGCCATCAAAAACCAGGTTCGTGAAGTGACCGAGCGGCTCGATCATCGCTACCTCAATGACCTGCCGCCGTTCACCGCAATCAACCCGACTGCGGAAAATCTCGCTGCCTATATCTTCCGGGCCTTGGCCGCCCAGTTGAATGATGCGAGCTGTGAAGTTGCGGCCGTGACCCTCTGGGAAACCGATCGGGCGTGTGTCAGATACAGCGAGCAGGAGTAAACCATGATGAATGTTCCAGTTGCCGAGCGGCTCACTGAAATGCCTGATGTTCAGGGTACCCGGGACGCCCGGCGGATTCCTATCAATAAAGTCGGGATCAAGGATATACGCCATCCGGTGCGGGTGGGCGAACGCGCCGGCGGCGAACAGCATACCGTCGCCAATTTCAGTATGTACGTCAGCCTGCCACATGATTTCAAGGGTACCCACATGTCGCGTTTCGTGGCGATTTTGAATCAGCACGAGCGCGAAATCACGGTGGACTCCTTTCAGCAAATGCTGCATGAAATGGCCGAGCGCCTGAATGCCGAGGCCGGGCACATTGAGATGTGCTTTCCTTATTTCATCAATAAGGCCGCGCCGATCAGCGGGGTCGAAAGCCTGGTGGACTATGAGGTCAGCTTCATCGGCGAAATCAACAACCGGCAGCCGACCACGCGCCTGCGGGTAGTCGTGCCGGTGACCAGCCTATGCCCCTGCTCCAAGGAGATTTCCCAATACGGCGCCCATAATCAGCGCTCACATGTCACCCTGCAAGCAGAATTGCGGGATCATGTTTGGCTCGAAGAATTGATCGAGCTGGTCGAGCAGGAAGGCTCTTGCGAGCTGTACGGCCTGCTCAAACGCCCGGACGAGAAATACGTCACCGAAAAGGCCTATGACAACCCCAAATTTGTCGAGGACATTGTGCGCGATATCGCGGTGAGGCTCAACGCCGACATGCGGATCGGCTCCTACTCCGTGGCCTCGGAGAATTTCGAGTCAATCCACAACCATTCAGCGTATGCCTATATCGAGCAGGATAAACCCCTGTGAGGGGTTTGAGCAGATCGATTCAATACCATTACAGGGTCGATTCAGCGTAAGGCTTGCTGGATGCGCTTGAGCAATGCTGCCGTGACCGCATTCGACAAGTCTGCCCCGCGCGCATCGAAAACGCTGATCTCGGTGTTACCCTGACGGCCCTGTAGCTGAACTTGGTATTGTTCGCCTTTTTGCAGCCCGTCCGGCTTGCCGAACAGCCGCGACCAGAAGCCTTTTGCGTCGCGGCCATGATAGGTCACGAAGTACACACCGTTGCTGCGATTGCGATCATCCACTTTTAGCCCGGCCCGCTCCAGGGCCACGCCTACCCGGCGCCAGGCAGCGGCGAACGGCTCAGCCAGGGTCATAATGCCGCCGTCGTCATCCAGTTTCAGTTCGCCCTCAACCGCTTGGTCGGGCGCCTCAGCCACTTGAGTTGCAGCCGCATCCGGGACGGCCCCTAAAAATACCATTAAACGCTGCAGCATCCAGGCCTCCAGCTCCGGCTCACTGGGGCGACGCTGCCATTGACTGAATTCATCATCCACCAGAACCCGCTCACCGCCCAGATGGGCGATAAACACCTCAGTGCCCTGCTCTGCGGGCCGGGGTTCCAAGCGCAGGCGAAATTTGTCACGCAGGCCGCTATCACGCAACAGCCGATCCAAAGCTTGCACCCATTCATTGCCATTAAAGTGCGGCAGCTCACTGAGATCTTCGGCCCAGGCAGTTTCCATGACACCGGCCGCGGGATCCGCTTGTGCAATAGCCAGACCCTGCTGCTGCCAGAAAGCTTTGAGTTTGGGCCATAGCTTTCCCGGTGGCGCCTCGACCTGCAACCAGCGGGTTTGGCCATGCCGTTTGACCCGGATATCCTGCGCCTGCGGTAAAACATTCGCAGCCGTCGGTGCACTGCTCGCGGTACCGACACCGCCCGCCGCAGTACTGGCCTTGACGCTGACCCGCCCGGCATCGGGCACGGCATACCGATCATCGGCGCGCGGCCGGCTCAGATCGGGCGGCACCTCCAGGCCAGGCCCCTGGGGTGCGTCCGCATATTCCGGCGGACCCTCACCGGAGGTCGCGCAGCCCCACAGGAGGCTCAGCAACAGCGCCGCCATGGCTGCCCAGCAGCCCATCTGCAGGTATGCCATGACCGGGTTATTGACCACCAACCCGACTGACGCCCGCGGCTTGGAGGGCAGCCCGCAAGGCAGGCCAATGCGGCTCGGCCAGCGGGGTCAGAGGCAGCCGGATACCGGGCGGGATCATGCCCATTTCATGCAAGGCCCATTTGACCGGAATGGGATTGGCTTCCAGGAACATGGCCCGGTGCAGCTCAGCCAAGCCGGCATCAAGGGCTTCGGCTGCCGCCCGATCCGGTTGCGTAGCGGCCTCCACGAGTTTGCGCATGGCCGCCGGCACGATATTGGCCGTCACCGAAATCACGCCGCGCGCCCCGTCGAGCATGGCCTGACAAGCGCTCGGGTCCTCGCCGCTAAGCACGACCAAACGATCCTCGCAGGCCTCACACAAAGCAGGTACGCGGGTGGGATCGCTGTTGGCCTCCTTGATGGCGACGATATTGGGTATCCGCGCCAGCCGCGCCACGGTTGCCGGCAGCAAATCACAGGCAGTGCGGCCGGGGACGTTATACAGGATCTGCGGAATCGCCACCTCGGCAGCAATGGCTTGGTAATGCAAGAACAGCCCTTCCTGACTCGGCTTGTTGTAGTACGGCACCACCAGCAGACAACCGGCCACTCCGGCCTCCTTGGCTGCGCGGGTCAAATCGATGGCTTCGCGGGTGGAATTCGAACCGGTCCCGGCGATCACCGGCAGGCGATCCGCCACCAGTTCCACCACCCGCCGCACGACGTGGATATGCTCGACCGGCGCGAATGTGGCGGATTCCCCGGTGGTCCCCATCACGATAATACCTTGGGTACCCTGCTCGATATGGAATTCGACCAAATTCGCCAATGCCGCGTCATCAACCGCGCCGGCCTCGGTCATGGGCGTGACCAATGCAACTAAGCTACCTTGGAACATGAACCTATACTCTGCTACCCCGCAAATAAGGTTTGATGGTACTTGCTAACCCAACCCCAGGACAAGCACTGTTATTGACTCGGCAAGGCCAGTTGCAGCCGCCGCATGCCGGAGTTGACCGAGGCGGGGTGGGTTGAAACCCGTCCTGCATTGCCCAGCCGGGAAGCCAGGCGGGTTGAAACCCGCCCTACATGGCCGGCCGAGGAAGCCAGGCGGGTTGAAACCCGCCCTACATGGCCGGCCGAGTGCTTCTATAAC
>CAYFSA010000009.1:0-16282 GCA_964345605.1 uncultured Ectothiorhodospiraceae bacterium | reverse complement strand
GGAAGCCAGGCGGGTTGAAACCCGCCCTACATGGCCGGCCGAGTGCTTCTATAACGCCTATCGAACCTGTTAGGCTTATACTTAAAGTTACCAAGCCAGCACACCCGCCGGCTGGCTTTGCCCGATTGCACAGCGTTGCTGTGTCTTAGCTTTTCACCACACCACGGAAAGCGCTGCTCATGAGTGAATTCCTAGTCGTTTCAATAATCGGCGATGACCGGGCCGGTCTCGTCGAGGAAATTTCCCGCGTCGTGCTCGAAACCGGCTGCAATATCGAGGACAGCCGGATGTCGGTCTTAGGTGGCAGCTTCGCCATTATTCAATTGGTCAGCGGCCAATGGAATACCATCAGCAAGCTGGAAACCGCCCTGTCGGGATTACAACGCGAGCATGGTTTGTCGGTGCTGACCAAACGCACCCATGGCCGTCATGTCAAGGGTGATTTCCTGCCCTATATCGTTGAAGTCGTCGGCCTTGATCATCCGGGCATCGTGCATGAATTAGCCAGTTTCCTAGCGAGTCGGGGCATCAATATCGAGGACCTGACCACCACCAACCAACCCGCCGCACATACCGGCACCCCGATTTATGCCGTCCATATCACCATCGGCGTTCCCGGCCAACAGTCAATCGCAACACTGCGCGAGGATTTCATGGAACTGTGCGACCGCCTAAATCTCGATGGGGTCATCGAGCCCGCGAAACGCTGAGCCTTTGCGCCTACCGCGGTGTTGCAGCCCGTTACACGCTGCTCCAGTTGTCCGCCCAGCCAGCACGATCGTGGGCAAACGCTTCGGTTACCGCGTTGCCAAACGTTATGCATCGTTCAACGTTGTCAAAGGAGTTTCGCTTATGAGTGAAATAGCCGTCGGCCAAGCCGTGCCGGATTTTACTTTACCTGCCACCGGCGAGCAGGCCATCAGCTTGAGTCAATTTCGCGATTCCAAGCATGTCGTGCTCTATTTTTACCCCAAAGACAACACTTCGGGCTGTACCAGCGAGGCCGAGGATTTTCGTGAGCTAAACGCTGACTTTGCCGCTCAGGACGCCGTGATCCTGGGGATTTCCCGCGACGGCATCAAATCTCATGAGAATTTCAAGGCCAAGCTCGAGCTGCCGTTCGAGCTGCTTTCGGATAAGGACGAGACGGTCTGTCAGCTATTCGATGTCATTAAGCCGAAAGTCATGTATGGCAAAGAATCGCTGGGCGTCGAACGCAGCACCTTTTTAATCGACAAAGCCGGCGTCTTACGGCAGGAATGGCGGAAGGTCAAAGTGGAGGGCCATGCCCAAGCAGTACTCGATGCCTTGCGGGCACTCTAAATCAACATCGCTGACCTGTTTTTGTAACTTCTGGGTCGCCGTCCGTGGTCGTCAGGGAGGTGACAGCGGACGCGGCCTCGCCGCGGAGCACGGCTCAATCCAACAAGGTGAAACTGCATGCCTAACACCGAAGGCTGCCCGCTGATTGCGCAGGCCGACCTGAACAGCCAACGCCTGTTCGTCCTCGACACCAATGTTTTGATGCACGACCCGGCCTGCCTGTTTCGTTTCCAGGAGCACGACTTGTTCCTGCCCATGGTCGTGCTCGAAGAGCTGGACAACAGCAAAAAAGGCGTTTCCGAAGTCGCCCGCAATGTCCGCCAGGTAAGCCGGTTTATCGACGAGATCATCAGCGAAGCGACCCATGCACAAATCAATCAGGGCCTGGTATTGCCCCATGTGAGTCCCGAGGAGAACCAGGAACTGGCACCGTCGGGCAAAATTTTCTTTCAAACCGAGGCACTCAGCGCCGACCTGCCGACTACCCTGCCGGGCAACAGCGCAGACAATACCATCCTGGCGACCGCCCTCGCCCTGCAGCAAGCGTTCGATCGGGTCGCCGTCACCCTGGTTTCCAAGGATATCAATCTGCGGATCAAGGCGGCGATCGTTGGCATTCACGCCGAGGATTATTACAACGATCAAGTCCTCGATGATGTCAACCTGTTGTATGGCGGCACCCAGAGCCTACCGGCGGATTTCTGGGACACCCATAGCCATAACATGGAATCCTGGAGCGAGGCCGGCCGGACCTTTTACCGGGTGCAAGGGCCGTTGGTCGGTGATTGGCATGCCAATCAATTCTTGCACAAACTCGATGAGCCGCATTTCCAGGTACTGGTCCGTTCCCGCAACGCCCAAACCGCGACCATCGAGCTGGCTACCGATTACACCAACCCTCGCTATAGCGTTTGGGGCATCAATGCCCGCAATATCGAGCAGAATGCCGCGCTCAACATTCTCATGGACCCCGACATCGATTTCGTCACTTTGGTGGGCGCGGCCGGTACCGGCAAAACCTTGCTGACGCTGGCCGCCGGCCTCAAGCAGATGCTGGAGGATAATCGCTACAAGGAGATCATCATGACGCGGGTGACCGTGCCGGTAGGCGAGGATATTGGCTTTTTGCCGGGTACCGAGGAAGAAAAGATGACGCCTTGGATGGGCGCACTGATGGATAATCTGGAAGTGCTGACCAAAACGGATATTGGCGGCGATTGGGGCCGCGCGGCGACCAACGATCTCCTACAAAACCGAATCAAGATCCGGTCGCTGAATTTCATGCGTGGGCGCACTTTTGTGCATCGCTTCATCATCCTGGACGAGGCGCAGAATCTGACCTCCAAACAAATGAAAACCCTCATCACCCGCGCCGGTCCCGGCAGCAAGGTAGTGGCGCTGGGCAATATCGCGCAGATCGACACGCCTTATCTCACCGAGACGACTTCCGGGCTCACATTTGTCGTCGACCGGTTCCGCGACTGGGAACACAGTGGCCATGTCACCCTGCGCCGCGGCGAGCGGTCCCGCCTGGCCGATCATGCCTCGCAGGTACTGTGAGTCCAAGTCATCAGGCGGCATTATCCTCAGTTTGCGGGCGTACCGGCCAGGCACGAATCACGGCATGCACTAGGGTGGCCAACGGAATGGCGAAAAACACACCCCACAGCCCCCAAATGCTGCCGAACAACAGCACGGCCAGGATTATGGCCACCGGATGGAGATTGACAACTTCCGAAAAGAGCAATGGCACCAGCATATTGCCATCCAGAAATTGCAGCATGGCATAGGCCAGCGTGATATAGATCAACTCTTCGCTGACCCCCCACTGGAAATACGCCACCATGATAACTGGCAGACTGGCGACAATGGCGCCAACAAAGGGAATAATCACGGATAGGCCGGTTATCACTGACAACAAGGCCGCATATTCTAAGCCGAAGAACATGAAAGTGGCATAGGCGAGCGCCCAAACGATCAGGATTTCGATGAACTTGCCGCGGACGTAACTGCCGATCTTGACGTTCACCTCGCGCCATACCACCGCAGCCAGAGCCCGCTCTTTGGGCAAAAATTGCTCGAACCAGTGCAGGATGACATGTTTGTCCTTGAGGAAGAAAAACACCATCAAGGGCACCAGGATGGCGTAGACCACCAGGCTGATCATGCCCGGCACCGAGGCCAGCGAGAGGCTGACGAATTTCTGCCCCAAAGCCGCGAACTCGACCCGCAATTGCGCCATCAGATCCTGGATTTGCTGTTCGGAGATGAATTGCGGGTAATGCTCGGGCAGGGCCATCAGCAACTCCTGGCCCTTGGTTAGCATATTCGGCAACTCCCGAAAAAAGCGGGTGATCTGCTGCGATAACAAGGGAATCAAACTGACGAAACCGACCACGACCGTCGCGAATGAAAACATAAACACCACGATTACCGCTAGCATGCGCGGCAGACGCAATCTCTGCAGCCATTCGACCGCTGCATCCAGCAAATACGCAATCACCAACCCCGCCAGCACCGGCGCCAGAATCTTGCCGGCAACGATAACGATGGTAAAGCCGAAAATAAGTAGCAGCGCCAGTATGACCACCTGTGGGTCGGTGAAATGCCGCTCGTACCACAGGCGCAGGAAACGGATCATACCCACAAAACTTCCAGTTGCTTGTTAATGGTATTTAAGCCTACTCTAAAATGAAAAGCCGCATAACATCGATCTTTTGCGTTTCCCGTGCCATCCAGTGTTTCCCTTGCCAGCCCTATTCGCCATCACGCAGGCGCTGATAATGTGCGGCAAACATCGCCTCCAAATCATCGATCACCTCGCTTGCTGGCCGGCCTTGCAGCATGTGCTGAGCCATATAGGTCGAGGTCTCGTTGAGCAGCTTATTCTTTTCGAGCATGGGATACGTCTTGGTTAAGCGTTGAATGGCCTTGACGACGCTTTCCTCGCTCGGTCGTGGAATCGGCTCTGGCTCGGCAAGGGGAAGCGGTTTCGTCTTGACCACTTCATCCTGGCCAGCTCGCGTACGCAGATACTGCGCAAAATCCAGCAAGCTGCGTCGATCCGCTGCACTGAGCATCTCAACACATTCGAGTAGGATTTGCTTGTCATCGGCCAGAGACTCGGATTGTGACTCACCGGCATGCTGCCGAAACAGTTCATTCATGGGAATCATGGGCTAGCCGCACATCGCTTGGCAAGAACCGACCAAAGAATACTTCGAGCATGGCTTCAGGCCGGCACCGTTTTACAATAATCACGAGCAAACGCCAACAGCTCTTCCGTGGCCCAAGCGCGAAATTTCTGGCGTTGGCGCACGAACGAAAAAGGCCGTTCCAGGGGAGGATCGAGCGGCACTTCAACCAATAGCCCCAAGCGCAGCTCTTTGCTGATTGCTGCCCGGGACAGTACCGAAACCCCTAAGCCCGCTTGAATAGCGCCCTTGATCGATTCCGAGCTGCCGAGTTCGACACAGACATTGAGCCGCTGGATGTCCACGCCTTGACTGCGCATGTGCTCGAGCACGACTTCCCGCGTACCGGATCCCTCCTCGCGGCAGATAAAGGGATATTGGGTCAGGATGGCAGCGTTGACAGCCGCATTACCAGCCAGGGCATGGCCGGGCGGCACCACTGCCACGAGCTGGTCGATCAGGCAGACCTCCACCACTAACTGACGATTGCCGATGAACGATTCCACCACACCCAGGTCAATGGCATTGTTTTCCACCATCGCCACGACCCCTTCGCTATTGGACACCTTCAGGCGCAGATTGACCTCCGGATAATGATTCTTGAACGCACCCAACAGGGTCGGCAGCATGTATTCGGCGATCGTGGTGCTCGCGCCCAGGGTCACCGCGCCGCCGATTTCCCCGGTCAGCTCGCGAACCGCCTGGCCCATGTCGGTATACAGATCGAAAATCCGCTCAGCATACAGATACACGAGCTCGCCGGCGGCGGTCAATGTCACCTTGTTACGGGCACGATCGAACAAGCGAGTGTTGAATTCCTCCTCCAATTGCCGGACTTGGAAGGTGACCGCAGGCTGGGTCATGTGCAGGGCTTCAGCGGCTTTGGTAAAACTCAGCAACCGCGCCACGGTGGCGAACACTTGTAAACGCCGATCAGCCATCCCCTCACCTGCCGCCGGCCAAGATCAGCCGTGCTGGCCGCCTCAATTCCACAATGAAACCCGGGCCCGTTTGAACAGCGGCACCAGCGCCAGACCGGCAAGGAAACCGCCGATATGGGCCAGCCAGGCGACGCCGGCTGCATCAGCCGCCCCCCCCAGGGCACTGAGGACCTGGATCAGCAACCATAGCCCCAGCATCAGGGCGGCTGGAATGCGGATAACCTGCAATCCCAAGGGAATCAGCACCAGGATTTCGGCACGTGGGTACAACAGAAAATAGGCACCCAGCACCCCCGACAAGGCACCACTCGCTCCGATCATGGGAATTTCCGAGCCCGGATTGGGCAATGCCTGGGCCGCTGCCGCGGCCAAGCCGCAAAGCAGGAAAAACAACAGGAACCGCAGTGGCCCCATGGCATCTTCCACATTATTGCCGAAGACCCACAAGAACAGCATATTGCCCAGCAGATGCATGAAGCCACCATGCAAAAACATCGAGGTGAAGACACTCAATGTACCCGGCACCATGTAGAGTTCCGGAGCCAGCTGGGCATCGGTAAACACCACCGCCGGGATAAAACCAAGCCCATACACTACGGCACTTTGCAGGGTGGTCGGCAAACTGATCTGCCAAAGAAAAACCAGACTGCACAGCACAATGACGGCCAGCGTCACCCACGGGAAGCGAGTGGTTGGGTTATCATCGTGCAGAGGAATCATGGCTTCGTTCCAAATGCGAGCGCCGGGTGCACCGGTCAGCCATCGTACATCACTGGTTTAGGCAGCGGCCTGCGCCAGCAGGGCAGCATCATCGACCGTGTCGATCTGCTCGGGTTGGAGAAATTGCTCGGCGTAAGTCAGATACACCCGCTCCCGCACGAAAACCTCGAAAAGATCAGGATCGATATGGCCGTTTTGCCGCATACGCAGCAGGATCCCCATGGTTTCACTGAGCGTCTTGGCTTGCTTGTATGGCCGGTCGGCCGCGGTCAGCGCCTCGAAAATATCGGCAATGGCCATCACCCGTGCCCCCAGCGGATTTTCCTCGCCGCGCAAACCCTTTGGATAACCGCGGCCGTCCATGCGCTCATGATGACCGCCAGCCAGCGCCGGCACCTGTGCCAGATAGCGAGGGTAGCGCAGCTTTTCGAGCATATCGATGGTCACCACGATATGGTCGTTGATAATCTGGCGCTCGGCATCGGTCAGCGTCCCTTTGGGGATGGTCAAATTCTGCAGCTCATCATCGGTCAATAGCGGCTGCTCTGCACCGTCCGCGCCGCGCCAGCGATAAGCCTGGGCGATCTGGGCGACCCGGGCCTGCTCTGGTGGCGGCATGAACTCGCCGCCAATATTGCAATGCCGCAGAAACTGCCGATCGGCCTCGAGCTGCTGCTCGGCGGGTGCGGCCTCGGCTGGCGCCTCAGGCTGCTCGTGTTCGGCCAGGCGCTCACGCAGCCGCGCAATCTCAAAATCCCGGCGAATCACCTCAAAACGTAGGTCCACCAGGTCAATACGATCCATGATCGTCTGCAGTTTGGTGGCCTTTTCCATGATTTCGTTCGGGGTCGTGATCTTGCCGCAATCATGCAGCCACGCCGCGATATGCAGCTCGTACAATTGTTCGGGGGAAAAGGCGAAATCGGCATAGCGTCCTTGTCGACTGGCATTGACGGCCTGGGCAAAGGCCATGGTCAGCTCGGGGACCCGCTGGCAATGGCCGCTGGTATGCGGGGACTTTTCGTCGATCGCCTTGGCGATGAGCTTCACGAAAGACTCGAACAGCTCGCGCTGGGCATCGATGAGCTGTTGCTGGGCTAATGTAACCGCTGCTTGCGAGGCCAGCGATTCGGCCAGGCTCTGATCCTCGAAACTGAAGGGGGCCGGCTGGCCGTGCTCGTTTAAGGCATTGATAAGCTGCAGCACGCCGAGCAACTCGCCCTCGTGGTTGCGCATGGGCACAGTCAGAAAGGATTGCGAACGATAACCGGTGCGAGTATCCATCTCGCGGGTTCCGGAAAAGTCGAATCCATGCGCCTCATAGGCGTCCGGGATATTCACGGTCACGCCTTCCAGGGCTGCATAGGCGGCGACATTGCGATGATTGGGCCGACCTTGCGGGTCATACAACGGCAGGGGTTCGAAGGGCACCGCCTCTGCCTCGCTGCCGCCGAGCACAATCCCAAGGGTGTCGTTGAGCACCACCGAAAACGCTAAATGCTGCTCGCCCTGCCGGGTATACAGCGTTCCTCCGTCGGCATGGGTGAGCTCTTTGGCGCCCTGTAAAATACGCTCGACCAACCGATCCGTATTGCGCTCGGCCGACAACGCCGAACCGATAGCATTCAAACGCTCAATGCGCTGCAGGAGACGCTGAACCGCTTGCATAGGCTTATTACCTCGCGAACATCAAAAGGCCACCGGCCGGGGCGGCTGGGCCGCCGGCCGGGCCAACAGAAAACCCTGCGCCAGCTGGGCCCCATGAGCCTGGAGCCAGCTCAGCTCGGCCCGGGTTTCAACGCCTTCCACGATCGAACGACAACCCAGGGAATTGGCGATTTCAAGAATCTTGGCGGTTAGCGCCGCTTTGTACGGGGTCGTCTCGACATCCCGTACCAGCTCCATATCCAGCTTGACATAATCCGGCTGCAATTGATGCAGCAAATTGAGTGAGGCATAGCCGGAGCCCAGATCATCGAGCGCCACCTGGCAACCTGCCGCGCGATAGGTCTTAAGGATTTTCAGCAAGGTCGGCATATCATTGATCATCTCTGACTCGACCACCTCAAACACCAATTGCGCGGGGCTCAGGCCCACCTCACGCAGCGTCGCCATGGTTTTCTGCAAACAGAACACGGGATCGTAAATCGCGGTCGGGATAAAATTGATGAAAACCTTGGCCTCGACCTGCTGGGCCGCCGCCGCTCTAAGGGCGCTGCTGCGGGCGGCCACATCCAACTGGAACAAGAGGTTGGCATTGCGGGCGGTTTCGATCAAGGCACCCGGGGAGACGGCATTGCCCTGGCTGTCGGCAGCCCGCAGAAGCATTTCATAACCGTGGACGCTGCGCGCCGCATCCAAGGCGACAATGGGCTGGAAATGACTGGTCAGCCGCTGCTCGTTCAGGATGGCAATCACCAGCCCACTGCGAAAATAGCCCAGCAATTCGAACAGGGAGCGGACATGCCGACAAGCGCCCAGGTCGGGCTCACTGGCGTCATCGAGCAGCAGCGCACGAGTATCCAGGCATTCCTGGCGGGACAGGGCGGCCATTAATTCCTGGGCAAAACGATCAACGTCACTGGCCGGAACCGTGATTTCTAGCCGATCCGACTGCGCCTCAGCCGTGCTGGCAAAGCCGGCCTGCGCACAAATACGCTGCAGCTTGACGCCAGTATGCCCCAACGGCGGCCAGAGCATAACCCGCCCGCCCTGCGGCTGCGGGGGTAACGTCTCACAACGTGGACAGCGTTGGGCATTGATGGCACTCTGCTGATCGGCGGTCACGCTTAGCCTACCTCATTGAACTTAAGTCAAGGGAATGTTGATAGTTGCAGCAGTGCTTGGCGTTCAATCTGTCCTGCACTTATGCGCTACGTCATAGCCAATCAACTCAGCCCGACATCGGCTGTAATTGACCGACCAATGCAATCAATAGCTGTTTCACCTTGGCCATACCATCGGTCAGATTGGCTTGAATCTCCGCCATGCTGATCTCGCCTTCTCCACGGCCGGCGGCCCAGTTGGCCACCACGGCGCAAGTGGCGTAACAAAGCCCCAGCTCCCGCGCTAAGGCGGCTTCCGGCATACCGGTCATGCCCACCAGATCGCAACCGTCTCGGTGCAGACGATCGATTTCCGCGCGGGCTTCCAAGCGCGGCCCCTGGGTCGCGCCGTAAGTGCCATGCGCCACGACCTCAAGGCTCGCCGCTTGGCCGGCCTGTTGCAGCAAGCGCCGCAAATCCTCGCAATACGGCTCGGTAAAATCGACGTGCACGACTTCTTCCAGGTCCTGGTCATAGAAGGTATGCGCACGTCCGCTGGTATAGTCGATGATTTGGTCTGGCAGTGCCAATTTTCCCGGCGCCATGTGCGGTGTTATGCCGCCCACTGCGGCCACGGCGACGACGCGCTTGACCCCGATATGCTGCAAGGCCCAAAGATTGGCGCGGTAATTGATGCCATGCGGCGGAATCTTGTGACTATAACCATGCCGCGCTAAAAACACGACCTGCCGGTTCTCGAGCCGGCCATGCGTCAGCCAGCCGGAAGGTTCGCCATAGGGCGTATGCACGACTTCTCTGCGTTCCAGTTCCAGGCCCGGTAATTTGTCCAGCCCGGTACCCCCGATAATTGCTAAATCCGGCATGCCAAGAAGGCCTTTGCTTGAGTGAAATGAGAATGCCCGGCTACCGCCACTGGCTGTAATTCAGGCGCACTCACGCCAATTACATACCAGGCGGCCTGCTCAGGCAAGCAGCTGCACAAGGGCTGCAGCGATTTTTAAAATTTACCGCGGTCAACCCCCCTTGACGGCATAAATGCCCGGCAGGTTGCGGCAGTAACCCTTATAATCCATACCGCAGCCGAACACATAGCGGTCGGGCACTTGCAGGCCGACGATGTCGGCACGGATCCCCGCTTTGCGGCGGTTGCTCGGCTTGTCGATCAGTACCGCCGACCAGACCGACTCGGCCCCCTGCTCACGGCACCATGAATGCACGGCCTCGAGGGTATGGCCTTCGTCCAGAATATCGTCGATCAACAAGACACTGCGGCCAGCTACGCCAATATTCGGCAAAGCGCGCCATTGCAACGCACCGCCCTGGGTTTGTTCTTGATAGCGCGTGGCATGGATGTAGTCCAATTGCAAGGGCAAGTCCAGGCGCGTCAATAACTGCCCTGCCGTAACGATGCCGCCGGTCATCAAGGCCAAACACAAAGGATTGGTACCCGCTAATTGCCGGTTAACAGCCGCGGCCATGGCAGTCAGTGCCGCCGCAACCTGCTCGGCTGTATACAAGCAATCCGCTTCACGTTGAACTTGTAGAATTTCTTCGCTGACGACAGCCATCATCCACCCCTAAGTTATTCATTATTGAGCACCTGCAAGGCCGCGATTGCCGCCTCCCGCCCAGCGTGACGAGAGGCCTGGGCAGCCGCCGACAACTCAGTACCCCGCAGGCCATGGCGGCGTTGCCGCGTCCTGCCCGTAGCGACAACGTCCAATTGCTCGATGACGCAGGCAGTCGCTTGCGGTTGATTGCAGAGCAGTACCATATCGCAACCGGCCGCTAACGCGGCTTCGGTGCGCTGCAGCAAACTGCCAGCCGAAGCCGCACCTGCCATGCTCAGATCATCCGAGACAATCGCGCCGGTAAAGCCCAACCTGTCGCGCAGCACGGTTTGCAGCCAATATCGAGAAAATCCCGCCGGCTGCGCTGTGACCGCCGAATAGTGGACATGCGCGGGCATGATCGCGGCAATGCCTGCCTGGACTGAACGCACAAACGGCACGAGATCACGGGCCGCGATTTCGGCATAGGTCCGGCCGTCAACCGGCAAGTGCGTGTGCGAATCGCATGCCACACTGCCATGGCCGGGGAAATGCTTTCCCACCGCCGCCATACCGGCAGCAGCCATGCCATTAATAATCTGCCGGGCCAGCTCGGCTACCCAGGCAGGCTCAGCATGCAGGGCCCGGCTACCGATTACATCGCTTACCCCCGCATCGAGGTCCAGCACTGGGGCAAAACTCAGGTCGATGGCCGCCGCGCGCAGCTCTGCAGCCATCAGCCAACCATACTGCCAGGCCAGGCCTCTGGCCTTCGCCGGCTGCCGCTCAGCCAGTTGACCCAACGAGCGCGCCGCTGGCAAGTGCGTGAAACCACTTTGCAGCCGCTGCACTCGCCCGCCTTCATGGTCAACGCCAATCAGCAGCCCCGCCCTGGCTTGGCGCATGGCTGACACCAACGCCTGTAATTGCGCATAATCAAAGTAATTACGCGCAAACAATATAACGCCCCCCACATTGGGGTGCTGCAACAATTCGCGTTCCTCGGCACCCAATGTATAACCCCGAACATCCAGCATAACAGGGCCAAGGGGCTGATTGATGAGGTCATCGGTCAAAGGTTGGTTACTGGCCGCAGTCTTAAGCTAAGCTTGTTGCTACACTATCTTACCCATTGCGCATCATTCCGGCAAAATCACAGGCAGGTTCGCTTTGACTTCATCGCATTCCTCATCCGTTTTGCGGCACTTACCCTACAATGCCCATGGCCGCGACTTCGTGGTCGGCGACATTCACGGCATGTTTCGCGAGCTGGCTGCCGTGTTGCGACGGGTCGATTTCAATACCACCTGCGACCGGCTCATCGCCGTCGGCGATCTCGTAGACCGGGGCCGCGAATCCGTGCGGGCCCTCGATTATCTGGAACAGCCCTGGTTTGCCAGCATCATGGGCAATCATGAACGAATGCTGCTGGATGCTCAGCAAGATGCCCTGGAGCGCGAAGACTGGCAGCTTCGTAATGGCGGCGGTTGGTGGCGACAAATCACGCCGGATCAACAATGCCGCTTTCTGGAAATACTGCCGCAGCTGCCGATCGCAATCGAAATTGTCACAGCCGGCGGGCGAGTCGGGGTGGTCCATGCCGATATCCCTAAAACCTTAACCTGGCAGGCCTTTGGCAGGGCGTTGGCATATGACGACCAAGTCGTGATGCATGCTTTATGGTCCCGCGACCGCTTGTTCAAGGCCCAGCGTGCTGGGGTGGGCGACTCGGTTGAAGGCATTGACACGGCCATATTCGGTCATACGCCGCTCACGGACGTCTGCCATTTCGGCAATCTCTTTTATATCGATACGGGCGCAGTTTATACCCATATTCTACCACAGGCTAAATTGTCTTTACTCCAGATCCATCCGCAAATCAAGCTGACGTCACAGCTCAGTCAGGGCGGTCTTTAAACACGACTGTTCAGTCTGCAAGCGTTCAAACTAGAGTGTCGTAGCAGGCGTATTCATGCTCACCCAGCGCCAGGTGCCGTCCGGCAATTGCTCCTGTTTCCAAAATGGCGCCCGATGTTTTAAGCCTTCGGTGATAAACCGGCAGGCCTCGAAGGCCGCAGCCCGATGAGTCGACCAAGTAGCCACCAGGACAATGGTCTGCCCCGGTCGAATCATGCCGACCCGATGCGCCACCAGGGATGCCTGCAGCGACCAGTGCGCATCGGCCTCGGCAAGGATTCGCGACAGTTCCTTCGCCGTCATCTCTGGATAATGCTCCAGGAACATTTGACGAACCCTATCACCGGCGTTGTGAGCGCGCATCGTCCCAATGAATACCCCTTGCGCCCCAACCTCGGCCGCTTCATCGAACACTTCAGGCTGCAGCGCCGCCAAGGTCTGATAAGGCTCGAAATCCTCCGGAAATAACCGCACCATAGGCTCAACCGCCAGTCACCTGCGGAAAGAAGGCAACCTCATCGCCATCTGCAACGATCTGCTCGAAATCCGCATAGCTCATGTTGACCGCAGCCAAAATGTCGCTGGGCCTGGTTTCGCCGGTAGCCTTGGCCCATACCTCAGCCACTGAGGCCTGAGCCGGCAGGCTGACTTGTATGTGTGCTTGGCCGATGCGCTCACGCAGACTAGCGAAAAACCGCACGGTAATGGCCATATCATAGTGCTCATGGATTTGACTGGACATGGATTTGACTGGACAGCCATGGATTAGTAGGGCCTTAACACGATGAGGCGCTACACCCAGAAGTTCTCTCATAAAGTGCAGCATCAGCGCCAGACATCAAGCAGCGCAAACGATCGAAATGGAGCTGGCGACAGGACTCGAACCTGCGACCCGCTGCTTACAAGGCAGCCGCTCTACCAACTGAGCTACACCAGCAGTGAATCAAAATTAACTTATCATGTGCCAAGAAATCAAGCACTGTGGCCCTGACGACAATCTTCAGGCGGCTGGGTGGTCACTGCTATCTGTCTCGGCCACCTGCAACAGACCTTGCAATACTAAGGTCGGCTGAATCTGCATGGGCAAAGCCGGCTCATTGGGCCAATGCGCCAACAGGGCTTGGCTATCGCCGCCGGTCAAAAATAGGTGCGCCGGTTCGAATTGCTCGCGCATACGGGTCAGTATGGCATCGATGCCCCCAACCACCAACCAGTGAAGGCCGGCATTGACACCCGCCGCGGTAGACTGAGCGAACACGGCATGCGCCTGCCCAGCGCTTGGCCGTACGCCAGCGGTGTCGGTGAACAATGCATTGCGCATACTGCGCTGGCCGGGGCAGATCACACCGCCCAAATGCTTGCCCTGGCCAGTCAAGGCATCGATAGTAATGGCTGTGCCGGCATCGACAACGATACAAGGCGAAGAGGTTAATACCCGGGCCCCGATCAAGGCCAGCAAACGATCGATGCCCAGCCCCGCATAAGCCGGCCACACTCCTGCCAATGGCGACTTGACTTGACAAAAATACGGCCGCACCAACGCCGCCGCATGCATAGCCGCCAGAAGCCGATCCGCAAATGCTGCACCTTTGACATTGCTGACCCAGGTGCTGGTGATTTGATGCTCGTTGGCGGTTCGAATCAGCGCCGCCAAGCTGTGATCCGAGTCATCGTTGATGACACTATGCGCCCAAATGCCCTGGGCATCGGCCAAAGCCCATTTAATCCGTGTATTGCCGACGTCCAATAACAGCTTCATAGTGGCAACCGCAGACTGACTTCTCCCCCATCGAACGAGCGGATCCCCTGGTCAGTGTCGACAATCAGGCGACCACGCCGGTCAATGCCCATGGCTCGGCCGCCATGGCACGTGCCGTCACCAGCTGTGATCGCGACGGGCTGGCCGCAGGTCAAGTCGTAATGCCGCCATCTTGGCAATATTGCGGCATCCCGCGACTCGGCCAGTGCCGTCAGCAAAGCCAGCAAACCATTTAGGATTTGGCCGGCAAGCTCGGCGCGATCCGGCACCCCACCAATCATTATCGAGGCCAGATCGGTCCATGGCTGAGTCACCTCGCCTGGGGTGATGCCATGAAAATCCACGTTCAGGCCAATACCGATGGTTACAGCCATATCGTGCGAGCGAACCCTGTCGGACTCGACGAGAATCCCGCCGAATTTGCGACCCGCCTTGAGCAGATCATTCGGCCACTTCAGCCCATGCCCGGTCAAACCGAGCGTCTGCAAACTTTCGGCCACAACCGCACCAATCCCCAGTGGCAATAATCCCAGCACTGATTCATCATGGGCCAGACGCGTTCGCAGTGACATATATAGACTGGCCTGCGGCGGCGAAAACCAGGTATTCCCCCGCCGTCCCCGCCCCCCTGTTTGGGCTTCGGCAAGCACCACTTGACAAACGCCAGAGGATTCAGGCGAAAACTGCTTGAGGTAGGTATTGGTCGATGCCAATGTATCGAATAGCTCGAACCGGCTGCATGCTCTTAACGCAGCGCCATCAAGATGTTGTCGGAGGGACCATTGGGTGAGCTTGGCCTGCATACTTACAACCTATGCCAGCGGGTCAGATAACGCACCTTCTGGCGTATGTATCAATTGACCAATGGATGACCGGATCGTTGCACCAGAGTGTTCAAGATTTCATAAAGCATAGAGCAAAAAGGGTCGCCAGGCGCATGTGTGGCAGGCATGGCTTGCCCTGCTTGGTGCTCTGGACTGTGATGTTCGCCATGACAGCCCCGGGCTACGCCGCCGAAATCTATTCATACCGCCAATCCAACGGAACGATACTATTCACCGACCAACCACCGGAAAAAACTCGGCTAACACTCATCAAAGGCTCAACCCGACCTGTGCGGTCTTCCCCCTGCAAGGGCCTTAGCGAGCAGGCCATTAACCAACATTATTTCAATCATAAACCGTTATACGATCGGCTTTCGGCTACTTACCATATCCCCCTGAAATTGGCCCAAGCAGTCATTGCCGTTGAATCCTGCTTTGATGCTCAGGCAGTCTCAAGTGCCGGGGCAATGGGATTGATGCAGCTTATGCCGGGCACTGCACGGGAATTAGGCGTGACGGAGCCGTTCGATGTCAGCCAAAATCTGCGTGGGGGCTTCGAATACCTGGCCCGCATGCTCACGCGTTTCTCTGGAGATATTCGACTCGCTTTAGCGGCTTATCATGCCGGTGCGGCCACTGTTGAACGCTATCAACATGTACCGCCAATCCAGGCAACCCAAGATTATGTAAGCAAAGTAATGGCTGCCTATGCAGGCCCGTTAATACTGGAACTACATCGTTAAATCCGTTCCAGTATCGCCAACCATTGCCCGCCCCCTCCAAAAAAAAACCCTGATAGCCACGGACTATCAGGGTTTGGCATAGATGCCTGGCAGTGACCTACTTTCACATGGGGAAACCCCACACTATCATCGGCGCTATCTAGTTTCACTTCCGAGTTCGGAACGGATTCGGGTGGTTCCTAGATGCTATAGCCACCAGGCAAACTGGTGGAGTTCTGTCAAGACAAACAGAACTCAAGCATTAGGCAATATCAGGCGATCACTATCAGACCGAAACCGCTTGGGTGTTATATGGTCAAGCCTCACGAGCAATTAGTACCGGTTAGCTTCATTCATTACTGAACTTCCACACCCGGCCTATCAACCTCGTCGTCTTCAAGGGCTCTTTAGGGATCTCAAGGATCCAGGGAGACCTCATCTTTGGGTGGACTTCCCGCTTAGATGCTTTCAGCGGTTATTCCTTCCGTACATAGCTACCCGGCTGTGCCACTGGCGTGACAACCGGAACACCAGAGGTACGTCCAC
>CAYFSA010000008.1:0-45643 GCA_964345605.1 uncultured Ectothiorhodospiraceae bacterium | reverse complement strand
CCGGCCTGGCAGGCCGATCGGGCGGCGCGGAAGCAGAAATCGCCCGGCTTAAGGCCGCCCTGCAAAGCCGACAGGATGACACGTCCCGAGATGCTTTCGGCAATTCCCGCTCGAGCTACCGCAGCACAGTCTCGAGGACCATTACCTCGAAATCCAGAGCGGCTGAGGAACTTAGCTTGCCATCGACCGGCACGAGATAGCTCTTGCCCTCGGCCTGTAGACCATGGCCAATATAAAAGCATAGAACGTTATCCGCGCCGCGTGAGGCGACGCAGGATGGACCTGAATACTTTATTACATTGAGTAAGATTCGCTGACAACTCCAAACTGTATCGATTTGAACTCAGGCTGCTGCTACAACAGCCTCGTGAGTCAGGCATTTTTTCGTACAGACCTTGGCACAGGCTTGGCAGCCGATACAGTCCAGCTGATCCTTGAGCGACATCACCATGCTGCCGTCGTCATCGTCTTCATCATCATCGCTATCAAGGTCCAGGTCGCTTTTGTCGACCAACTCGAAAACGTCACGTGAGCAAACTTTGTAACAGCGGCCGCAGCCGATGCACAGGGCTTGATCGAGATACGTAATGAAGGCAGGGGTCCATTCCGTACCGCCTCGGGTAATGCCAGTGATGGTGGACATGGCTAGAACTCCTGAGATTAATGAGAATGAACGACCGCCATGCGATGCAGTGGCGGTCGACTCATAGCAATGCTGATTAGGACAGACGCAATCACATGCCCGCAACCTTGGGATGCTGGCCGATAATATCCAAAGCGATGGCCAGGATGGTGTCGCCGTCATCTTTCATTTTGGATAGACTGGCGAAACTGAAACGATGGGCATCACGCAGCGGCCGATCCACGACGACCAGTTTGCCGACAGTGATCAGCACACGCCCGAAGCCTTCCTGAGATAGATTGACCAGTGGGGTTGCCAAAAGACCGCATTCCTTCTCGATCAACACGGCAATGGCGTTGTAAAAGGCATTGATTCGCGCCAGGATAGCTCGATTCGGTTCACCGACCACCGGGATTTCCCGCTTTTGCTCCTTGGTCAGTACAAACGGCTCCAGAATTTTCGCTGCTGACAATTGGTCATAGGTGCCATAGGCGTCCAGGGCACGCATCTGGCGCACCATTTCGAGGCCGAAATCAGTGCCGAGCACCGGATCGTTTTCATCAATACGCTGGCTTTCAGTCATTGCAGTCATCTCCAAAGATATAAGCGGTTACTCGCCGCCGAATTATTAGGTTACGGCTGAGCATGGCGGCTATCATGACACTGCCTCACTGGCCATGGTCATGGTTACATGCTCGGCTTCCGGCTGGCCCATGGCCTTGGCCAACCAGGGCGACACCCGTTCGGCAAGTATTTCTTGTAAGTTGGCAATATGCTCGCGGGCAGTGCCCCCGGCAGGGAATTTGACCGGGTGCACACCCGAACGAACCACCTTAGCCGCTGCCGGCCCACCGATGGAAACGACATACAATAAATGGCAATCACTGATGAGCTGGGCACGATAGTGATTTTTTTCGCCAGTGACCTCGCTGTCGTCAACTTCGCGGCAAGCGATCAACCGGCAGCCCGCGGCGGCGACCTGGTAAATCAAAAAGCGGCGGCAGCTGCCGAAATGGCCATCCAATAATTCGCCACTATTGGACGCACAAGCAACTCGAATGGAATCGGGCAAGTCGCCTTCACGATAAGGCTCAATGTCAGGCGGCGGCGCAACATCCAGGTTGACCTCGCCTTTCAGTAGCGCCAAAGCGTGTTTCAGCGAAGGCGTGTCGACTTCCGCCAATTCGCCGCGGGCGGCTTGTTTCAAATCCTTGATTTTCAGATGGCTCAATTTATCGTCCGTCGGCGGTAAACCAATCGTTTCCGCCAGAATCTCGATCAAGCGGGCAGGTTGGGTATCCGGTAACGCGCGGGCAGCGAGACCAATCCGTAAAGCAATCGCCTGGCTTAGCTTTGTTTGTGTCATCAATATTTTCTCTCATACTTATGCGGTGCCAAGGCCAGGCCCCGGCACCGCCAATCTGGGCTGCTGCTTCGCCACCCTTAAGGGGGCGCCATTTAAGCAGGGACGATACAATCCTCTTCCATGCAAACGTCTGCACACTGGGGATCGTCAAATTCACCCTCGCATTCGTTGCAAGTAGCCGGGTCGATGGCATATACCCCTTTATGTGGTTTGATCGAACTGGTCGGGCAAACGGGCTCGCAATCCCCGCAGGCCGTGCATAGTTCTCTGACAATTTTAAGCGCCATGGTCAAACTCCAATAATCGGTTAAGCGGTCACACGTTGAAAGCGCAGGGTGGTTGGAAAGCGCGGCCGCGGACTGATGGGCTCGACATACCAACGTGAGCCGTCGGCCAGGGCGACCTCGCCGCCCCAACTCTCCGCGGTATCGGTTTCTACCGAAGCGATGCTTTCCTCCAAATCCTTTTTGGCAATATAAAACAACAAACCGCCGGAATCGTTCTGGCGAATCATGACATTGGGCATGGTCATTCTCACTGGTTCGCTTGGCTCAATTCCTTAACGGATCAAGTCGTAATTGAAATCCGTCGCGCCCATGTCACTGGTCTCCTCGTCCAGACGCTCCAGCACGGCATTGACCAGGGTAGTCAGGATCGTCATGGCCCCTTCATAGCCCAAAGTCGTTTGCCGATGCAGATGGTGCCGGTCGAACAGCGGAAAGCCGATGCGAATCAGCGGCACCTCGAACGCCTTGCCTTTATGCAGGGTGTCGCGCTGGATGAATTTGCCGTAGCTGTTGCCAATCAGGAAATCCGGTTTATCGGTAAACATCAGCGAGCGCAGATGCCAGAGATCGCGGCTCAAATGCACCTGGGACTCCTGACCATAGGGGGAGGCCGCCAGCATTTTTTCCATGGCCTTTTTCCAGCGCTTGTTGGCATGATGGCAGAGGATATGGCTGGGCTCGGCACCGAGCTCGAGCAGGAATTTGGTTAGCCCCATGACGAAATCCGCATCGCCGTACAAAGCGAATTTCTTGCCATGCAGCCAGGCATGGCTATCGGTGATCATGTCGACCAACCGCCCGCGTTCTTTGGCCAGGGAGTCTGGAATGGGCTTGCCAGACAGCTCGGACACCTTCAGCAGAAATTCATCGGTCCATTCCAGGCCCATGGGAATATTGATGGGATTGGCCGGCTGATTCCAAACCGTCTCGACGATTTTCTTGGTCTTGGTCAATTGCCAGGGCTGCAGTAAAAGGGTATCGATGGCATTCGGCGCATCCTTTATCTCGGCGAGCGGCGTGCCACCATCGTACATGCGGTACTCGCCATCGGCCGGGGTATCAAGTACATCACTGGGATCACACAGTAAGGAATACGCCACCCCCATTTCCTCGAGCATGCGGCGCATGACCCGATAATTACCGAGATAGGTTTCAAAGCCCGGCACAATATTAATCTTGCCGTTACTGCCGACAGTCTTGTCGTCCATCTCGTTCAGCGTGAAATAGCGCTGAAAGCCTTCGAACATATTGTCCCAGCCCGTGGTATGACTGCCGACAAAGCTCGGGGTATGGGCAAACGGTGTCGGAAAATCCTCGGGAATATTACCGTTTTTCTTGGCATTACCGACAAAGGCATTCAAGTCGTCACCGATAACCTCGGCCATGCAGGTCGTGGAAATCGCCATGGCTTCCGGCTGGTACAGCGCTTTGGCATTTTCTAGACCGTCATACATATTTTTATGACCGCCGAAGACCGCGGCATCTTCGGTCATGGAGTCGGACACGCAGGCAATCGGCTCCTTGAAATGTCGGTTGAAATAAGTCCGGAAATAGGCCACGCAACCCTGCGAGCCATGCACATACGGCAAGGTCTTTTCAAAACCCAAGCCGCAAAGTATTGCACCCAGGGGCTGGCAGGCCTTGGCGGGATTGATCGTCAGGGCCTCGCGCTGAAAATTCAGCGCCTGATATTCGGGCGTGGTGGTCCACTGGAAAATTTCTTCCAATTTGCCTTTATCCACAACCTCTTCAACCGTTTCCCGCTTGGCTTGCAGGTTCTCTTGGTAATCCTGCTCACAGAACAGGGGATAACTCGGTTTGATCTCGGCAACATTTTGGCTCATGGCTGCTTGCTCCTGCCACCGCCGCTAATCCGCGAACGGGTGGCAATAGGTGTAAGGTAATTGACGGCTTTAAGGGTGGCTTTCAAACGACCCTTTGGTAAGGGCTGGCTGAAGCCAGCCCTACCCGACAGATTTAAGCGGCACCAGCAGAAGCACGCTTCCAGGGCGGCTGCATGTTCTGCCAGCAAGGATTGTTAATGGTCATGTCCATATCCCGAGCGAAAATCGCGAAACCGTCATAGCCGTGATACGGCCCCGAATAATCCCAGGAATGCATCTGCCGGAACGGCACGCCCATTTTCTGGAAAATATATTTTTCCTTGATCCCGGAACCGACTAGATCGGGTTTGACGCGCTTGACGAATTGCTCGAATTCATAGCCCGTGACGTCATCGAATAACAAGGTCGCCTCACCCATTTCCTTGATGGTCCGGTCATAATCGTCGTTATGGGCGAATTCGTAGCCGGTGCCGACCACTTCCATGCCCAGGTCTTCATAGGCACCGATCACATGCCGCGGGCGCAGGCCACCGACATACAGCATGACTTTTTTGCCTTCCAGACGCGGCCGATATTTGGCGATCACGGCATCGCATTGGGCGGTGTATTTCTCGATCACCTTCTCGGCATTGGCCTGGATGGTCTCGTCGAATTGTGCGGCGATTTGGCGCAGGCTTTTGGCGATCTTGGTCGGGCCGAAGAAATTGAATTCCATCCAGGGAATACCATAGCGCTCTTCCATGTGGCGGGTGAGGTAGTTCATGGAGCGATAACAATGCACCAGATTAAGCCTGACCTTGGGAGTGAGTTCCATTTCCGCTAAGGTACCATCGCCCGACCATTGAGCGACCACCCGCAGGCCCATCTCTTCGAGCAAAATCCGCGAGGCCCAGGCGTCACCGCCGATGTTGTAATCGCCGATAATGGCGACATCGTAGGGCGTCGTAGCAAATGTGTTGTCGCCATCGCGGTTATGCAGCACCCAGTCGCGCAGGGCATCGTTGGCGATATGGTGGCCGAGTGATTGCGAAACCCCACGGAACCCCTCGCAGCGTACCGGCACGACCGGTTTACTCAGATCCTTGGTTTTCTTTTTGGCGACCGATTCGATGTCGTCGCCGATTAGCCCAATCGGGCATTCTGACTGCACCGAGATCCCCTTGGCCAGCGGGAACAAGCTCTCGATTTCGTCTACCAGCTTGTCCAGCTTTTTATCACCGCCGAAGACGATGTCCTTTTCCTGGAAGTCTGAGGTAAAATTCATGGTACCGAAGGTATTCACCCCAGCCATGCCGGTATAGTAATTGCGGCGGCCGGCGCGGGAATATTGGCCGCAGCCCACCGGGCCGTGGGATATGTGCACCATATCCTTGACCGGGCCCCAGACCACCCCTCTGGAGCCCGCATAGGAACAGCCGCGAACGGTCATCACGCCCGGCTGAGACTTCCGGTTGGAGGTAATGCATTGATTAGCCTGCTCGACCTGAGGATCGTTGCTGGCCAGGTGTTTGGCCCGGTCTTTCTTGGCTTTTTCCGGGTAGACTTCCAGGACCTCTTGAATCAGAGTCTGGGTTTCTTCGTTTTTCATCTGTGCCATCTCGGCTTCTCCCAATTGTCAACGCCGCGGCTAATCCGCCGACGATACGTGCCTTGGAAAGGTCAACACTACAAACATAGCTGGCGAAAACCGCTTCGCACTTATGCTGCCACCGCTTCCTCGGCCGCGGTCTTGCCGACGATCGCCTCGTCTTCCTCATCCAGAATGCCGAATTCCATCAACAGCTCTTCCAGCTCATCCATGGTGCAGGGGGTCGGCACGACCAGGTTTTTGTTGTCAACGATCTTTTGCGCCAAGGCGCGGTATTCATCAGCCTGCTTGTGAGTCGGATCATATTCAATGACGGTCATGCGGCGAATTTCAGCACGCTGCACCGCATTGTCGCGGGGCACGAAATGGATCATCTGCGTGCCCAATTTTTCTGCCAGGGCCTCAATCAGCTCGTCTTCCCGATCGGTATTGCGGCTGTTGCAGATCAGGCCGCCCAAGCGCACACCACCAGAGCTGGAATATTTCACGATGCCCTTGGCGATATTGTTGGCGGCATACATGGCCATCATTTCCCCGGAAACCACGATGTATATTTCCTGGGCTTTGTTTTCGCGGATGGGCATGGCGAAACCACCACAAACTACGTCACCCAAGACATCGTAGAAAACGAAATTCAGGTCTTCCTCATAGGCGCCCTCTTCCTCCAGGAAATTGATGGCCGTGATAACGCCGCGACCGGCACAGCCGACACCCGGTTCTGGCCCCCCGGATTCCACACATTGAATATCGGCAAAACCAGCCCGCAGGACGTCTTCGAGTTCCAGATCTTCAACCGAACCGGCCTCGGCGGCCAGATGCATAATGGTGTCCTGCGCTTTAGAATGCAGAATCAGACGCGTGGAATCAGCTTTTGGATCGCAGCCGACGATCATGACCTTCTGGCCCAGCTCAGCGAGACCGGCCACCAGATTCTGGGTTGTGGTAGACTTACCGATGCCGCCTTTACCGTAGATAGCGCATTGACGTAATTTCATGGTGCTTGCTCCTTAAAATGAGCCCGTAAAGGTTTACGGGATTGAACGATTAGGTGTTCACGGGGTATGCAGCAACCTGTGTGCCAGCACCTAAACCAAGCCATATGCTACTGTTTAATATGCAAAAATATTTTTGCTTTTGAGCATTATCATGCGTGGCATACCTCACAAAGCCGGATTGGCTGTATGAAAAAAAACACACTGGCACAGTCGACTGTATCGTTATCATCACCAAGCACTCAGCCGCCCTTTCCTGAGCTAACGGCACCCCCCCAGCCCGCCTCGCTGCCGCCAACCGCACGCTTGGCGCTCAATCGCTGTAATTTACCTGCGGTGATACTTGGCAGCCCGACCTATCAACAACATCCGATCACCCTGGAGCTTGACGGGATTCATCCCTTGCATACCCGGTTGTTTCAAGTACTGGATAAACTCCCTGATCACAGCGAACGTGCCCAGCATTTCCGGGCTTACATGACGGCGCATTTCCGCCTCGACCAGCTCGAGGACGCGGGCTGGCAGCCGGGCCAGCACAAAAAAAAGCGGGTCAATGCGAATTACCTGCGACTGGTCCGGGGCTGGTCATTCGATGCGGATGGCCGTGAGGGTGCGGTATTAAAAAACTGGGTAGAAACGCGGTTCGGCTTATTAGCGCGCAATCATGCCGGTCCCCTGGGGGATCGCGACAGCGAGGCGCGGCATGCCTTTATGGCGCAAGCCGCCGCTGGCATCTATGCCACCAATGCTATCGAGGCTCAGCTCGATCTGTTGTACACCTATTGTCAGTATGAATTGGCGCGTCAACATCCGCATAGTCGAACAATAACGCTGTATCGTGGCATCAATCGCATCGACGATCACGAAGTCCTGGTTAAACATTCACGCCACCGCTATCGGGTGTTGCTGAACAATCTGTCGAGCTTTACCGCCAGTCGCGAGCGTGCCGACGAATTCGGCGACTACATCCTGGAGGTCGTGGTACCCTTGCCAAAGACTTTCTTTTACAATCAACTGCTACCAGGCATGCTCAAAGGCGAAGACGAGTTCGTCGTCATCGGCGGGGTGTATGATGTCGGTATAGCGACCTTGTAGCCCGCCGCACAGAACTCAGGGGGTTTGAGCGGTCCCAGGCTCTATTAATGGTGTCATTGATTTCGGACAGTGCATCTTTTATTCTTACGAATTGCCCTCCCCCATTTCACATAGGCTTGCCATCATGCAACTGGCTGAGGAGTACTTCGGTTTCCGGCAGCAGCTCAATCAGCAAGGCATCATCTTCTCGTTCGTCGGCTTTCTCTCCGAGGACATCCTGTTTTCTCTGGGCGAGGCCCTCAAACAGAAGATGACCCTGGATGCGACTGATGCCAACGTCACCAAGCGCGTGTTCTCGGTCTTCGTCGAGCAGGTCCAGAACATCATTCGCTATTCCGCCGAACGTACCACCGGCGAACTCGGCAAACCGGTCGAGCTGAGTTCCGGTATGGTCTCGGTGGGACGTGAAAACGATACGTTCTTTGTCGTCTGCGGTAATACCCTGGCGCGCGCCGAGAGCACCGAACTGCAAGACAAACTGGCCATGCTCGCCAACATGGACAAGGATTCGATCAAAAGCTATTACCGGGAGAAGCTGCGTGAGCCGGTCGACGAGGCGAGCCGGGGCGCGAGCATCGGCCTGATCGAAATTGCCCGGCGCTCCAGTAAGCCGATCGAGTTCGGCTTTCTCGACCTCAGTGACGACTGCACTTTTTTTTGCCTGAAGGCCTTTATCTGAGACTGGTATGGATCGACTTTACCGCGACCCGAGTGAGCGTACCCCTTTGCTGGACTTCGACTTTCCCAACCAGCATCTGCGCCTGGCGGGCGAATCCTATCCGGAGGACACGGCGGCTTTTTTCGGCCCGATCATCAAAGCCCTGGATAGTTATTTGTTCCGGCCCGACACGGCGGCGGTCGTGTTCGACCTGCAAATGGTCTATTTCAACAGCAGCAGCGCCAAGGCCTTGATGAACATGTTCCAGCTCTTGGAAGCCGCCGCCGAACGCGGGGTTGCGGTCGAAATCAATTGGTATTACTACGCCGACGATGACACCATGCTGGAATTCGGCGAAGATTTTGCCGAGGATTTCCGCCATGCCCGTTTCCATTTGCACGAATGCACGCCAGTAGCGGACTCAACGCATGAGTGAACCGGCCCGTCAGAAGCAGCAGCGCGACTCCTACAATCTCTTCGATCATGAAGAGGGAGTACTGCAGCGCTCCTATGACATGATCCACAATCTCGATTTGGTTTCGACCGGCCTGCGCGAGCTCGTCGAGGCCTATCGAACCAGCTATCGGGAATCCCAGCGCCTGGTACGCATCAGCGACCGCCTGCAAGCGGATCTGCAACAAGCCAACCAGGCCCTGTCCGAGCAGGCCCACGAATTACAGGCGTTGAATTCGACCCTGCAGGCCGAAATCGAGCAGCGTAAACATCTTGAACAAGAATTACGCCGCCTCGCCCTGGTGGATGATTTGACCGGCCTTGGCAACCGCCGGCATTTGCTCGAGCTCGGCGAACACGAGATCCGCCGGCAAGCGCGCAGCCATCTGACCATATCGCTGCTGCTGGCCGATTTGGATCATTTCAAGAAAATCAATGACAGTCACGGCCATGCCGCTGGCGATCATGTCCTGCAGCGATTTGCCGAGATTTTCCGCACCAATGTGCGGGCCGGTGACATCGCCGGGCGCTTCGGCGGCGAAGAATTCGTGGCGATTTTCCCGGAAACCGATCTGGCGACGGCGCTGGAAGTAGCCGAGCGTATCCGCACTGCCCTGGAGGCCGCAACCTGTGACCATGCTGGCCAAACTCTGCAGGTTACTGTCAGCATCGGCGTGACCGAGTGCATTCCCGACGAGCCGCTCAATAAAGCCCTTGCCCGCGCTGACCGCGCCTTGTACCAAGCCAAGGATACCGGCCGCAACCGCATCGTCACCAACGCTCCCCCGCAGCGAGTCAGCTCATGATCAAGCCGGTCGGGATCGGTCTATTACTCAGCCTGCTGAGCCTGGTTCCACTGGCCGCCGCCGAGCGTTATCGCGTGGGTGTTGAAGCCATTGATTACCGCCCTGTTTACGCGGACTTGGCTGGCCGGTTTAGCGGTGCCATGCGGGAATTATTGGATGCCTTTGCCGCTGCGCAGGGCATCGAATTCAGCTATCAGCCACTGCCCGTGCCGCGCCTGTATGCAAGCTTCTGGCAGGGCCATATCGACTTCAAGTTTCCGGACAACCCCAAGTGGCGCCAGGCGCAGCGGCTCGACAAAACCATTCACTACAGCCGGCCAGTGCTGCGCTATGTCGATGGCACGCTCGTTTTGGCCCATCAGCAACCCGGCCGAATCGATGCCATCGACACTTTGGGCACAGTCGTCGGCTTTACCCCCTGGGCCTGGCAGCAGGCCATCGCTACCGAGCAGGTCCGCTTGCGCCAGAACGCCGATGTCGCCGCACTCATGCGGCAATTACTGGCAGGCCGCGTGGATGCGGCCTATGCCAATGTCGCCGTGGCCCGGTATCACCTGCAGCAAATGCCGACGCCAGCTAAGACGGTCGTCTTCGATCCCAGCTTGCCCTACAGCAAAGGCAGCTATCATTTAGCGACGTTGAACCAGCCGGAGCTGCTCGCTACCTTTGACCAATGGCTAAGCGACCGGGCTGAAACCGTCACGGCCCTCAAACGCCGCCATGGTCTGCAGGCCGTGGCCGTCGACGCGCCTTTGCCGCTCACCGGCGAGTGACCTCAAACCTTATGCACCCCAGCGTGCCGCAGCGCGTCCCTTGCTGGCGCGGCCTGACCTTCAAACAGGCCCTCGCCACCCTCCTGATCGCCATGTGCCTGGGAATTTTGGTCGGCGCCGGGGAGCTGATCCTGGATTGGCGCGAGCTGCGGGCCGAAACCCAGCGGCATTTTCAACAAACCCTGACATTAGTGGAAGGCTCGGCCGCCGAAGCCGCTTATCAAATGCATCCCGATTTAGCCCACCAACTCGTCGATGGGCTGTTCGTCTTCGAGGCCGTGGCGTTCGCCGAGCTCCGGGATAATTTCGACAATCGCTTGGCCAAACGCGGCCGCCCGCCTGCCTCGCCCAAGCCATCGGCACTCGTTCAGCGTTTGTTCAGCGACATTACCAACTATCGCCAGCCGCTCCATTACCCCACCGGCAGCGGCGAACCGACCCCGGTCGGCGAGTTACGCATCGAGCTGGCACCCGCTGTGTTGGCCGAGCGTTTTCTAGCGCAAGCTAGTCGCGATGGCTTGTTCGGTCTGGCGCGCGCTATTTTGATCGCGGCTTTGGTGGTCCTGATTTTCAGCGTCTGGATCACGCGCCCGCTGGTGCGCCTGTCAAACGCCATAGCCCGCGTCGAACCCACTCAGCCCGGCAACTGGCAGCCCCCTGCTCTGCCTCACCATCGCCGCGACGAACTCGGTTTATTACTCGCCAATTTCGATCACCTTCGGCAAGCCTTTCAGACCGGCCTGGACCAGCGCGATGAAGCCGAGCAGGCCCTAAAGGCCCTGACCGCCGAGCTCGAACAACGGGTTCAAACACGCACGCAAGAACTTCAACACGCCCTGGAAGAAATCCAGCAACAACATGATGAGCTGGAACAAGCCAATCATTCCCTGGCCAAAGCCAATCAGCAGGTCATGGAAAGCATCCGTTATGCCCGCCGCATCCAGCGCGCCATGCTGCCGGACAAACAAGCCCTGGATTACACCGTGCAGGAGATCGCGGTGTGCTGGGAGCCGCTGCATGTGGTCGGCGGCGATTGGTTCTGGCTGGAGTCCTTCGCTGAGGCCCAGCTCGTATTCATCGCCGACTGCACGGGCCATGGTGTTCCCGGCGCCTTCATCACGTTGGTGGTCGCCTCGGCCATGGACCGCATTCTGCACGAGCGGCAATTACGGCAACCCAATGACATTCTCCTGGCCCTGGATGACGAGGTCCGCACCCGCCTGCGCCAGGATCACCCCGATACCGAAGCCGATGACGGTCTGGAAGCCGCCGTGCTGGTCTGGTATCCGCAACAATGCCTATTGCAATATGCCGGTGCAGGGGTGCCGTTGCTGTGCATCGATAGCACCGGGCAAGCCAGCACCATTCGCGGCACCCGCGCCCATCTCGGTTACAGCAGCCTGCCCGCCCCCACAGAATTCACCGAACATCAACTCGAAGTCACGCCCGGCACCGCCTATTACCTGTTTACCGACGGCATCACCGATCATGTCGGCGGCCAGCCCAAGCGCCTGATGGGCCGGCGGCGACTAACGGAGTTACTGAGCCAGTATGCCGACCGCCCGCTTGCCGAACAGGTGGCCCATATCGAGGCAGCACTGGCTGATTATCGCGGCGACGAGCCTCGCCGCGACGACATGACATTGATTGCAATACGGCCGATATAAAGACATTCCCCCAGGGCCGGTTTAAACCAATCCGTCCCGAGTACCGATGCAGGGAGCCGAGGCAAGGCGGCTTGACAACCGCCCAGCATCAGCGACTCAATATTCAACGAGTATATCTTCATCGCGCACGATCATCTGACAGGCCAGGCGCCACTCGCTGGGAATATCATCGAGATGCATGCGCTCGATCTCGTCTCGGGTCAGCTTACCTAGGGTCACCAGGACATTCTTTTCCTTATCGGTCAGCGGCCCGCCCATGCGCTCTTTACCGTCGACACTGGTCACGCGGATCAAACAATGCCCACATTCACCATCCTGGCAATCGAATTGGATGGGAATTTTATGTTCCTTGGCGAGTTTGAGAACAGTATCGGTGTGACTGCCGGCAACTGCATAAACTGTTTTATCTTTATACTCAGGACTGGTAAAGGTCACTAAAGCCATTATTCAATACACTCCAAAATGCTAGATTGACGGGTAAACTTCAAAAAACAAGCGATGGGGCATCGCTCAACTAGGCCTCGAGGGCTTCACGATAAGGCTCGCTCACTGCAGCCGAGGGGCCGGGCTGTTGGCTCTGCAGAAATTTGATCGGCTGCGCAGCGATCTTGTCCATGGTGAACTCAGCGCTGCGATCCTCGCCTAACATTCCGATGGCATCGGCGCGGCATTGGCGGCAATGGCGCATCATCCGCATGTCAGTCGCGCATTGATCCTGCAACGCCTCGACTTCTTCAGGCGTGGGCCCGCGCTGACCCATCTTGCCGAAATGCGTACCGTGTTCGGGCTCGGCGATCAGCGGCATGATATTGTGGAGAAACGCCCCTTTCGCCTTGACGGCACGACTGACCTCGACCAAATGCGCGTCATTGATGCCGGGGATCATGACCGAGTTGATCTTGACTAGAACCCCCCGCTCGACCAGCATAGCCAGGCCTTTGAGCTGCTGCTCGATCAATACCTCAGCGGCGGTAAGGCCCGTGAGACGCTGCCCTCGCCAGTTCACCCGGGAATAAATCTTGGCGCCGATTTCAGGGTCAAGACAGTTCATCGTGATCGTGACATGCTCGACGTTATACACACACAGATCATCGACCCAATCAGGCAGCATCAAGCCATTGGTTGACACACATAACTTAATCTCGGGAAGCTGGGCGGCGACGCGCCGGAAGGTCTCGAGAGTGCGTCCGGGATTGGCTAAAGGATCACCGGGTCCGGCAATCCCCAGGACAGACAGCTGCGGAATCTTTTCTGCCACGGCCAGGACTTTGGCACTCGCTTGCTCGGGCGACAGCAATTCAGAGACCACGCCAGGACGAGACTCGTTGGCACAATCGAATTTACGATTGCAATAATTGCATTGGATATTACAGGCCGGCGCCACGGCCACATGCATGCGGGCATACTGATGATGCGCCTGCTGGGAATAGCAGGGATGATCAGCGATTTTTGCCTGGATCGACTCTGGCAAATCCGCCCACTGATCCGTTTGCTGACTACCGCAAGATTGAGTACCGCAAGCTGCTATCGCTTGTGGTTGTTGTGTCGGGTGGGCCACGTTTGACGCCATCGTTCGATCTCCCCTTCGCCTCGGCCTCAGCGGCCGGGCTGATTGCAATGTGTTTTCACATGCATTGCAAAGGGGATGCCGAATCGAGATCTAACGGCTTAGTCTCTGTTTTACATCAAAATAATGATTAGCCAACCGCCGCGCGTTATTGGTATAAAAACAGCATAACCCCAACGCCTTGTCGCAATCCTTACAAGCAGATTGACCTCAAGTCGAAGTCGACCCGGTCATCACGGCGTTCGCCCAAACACTGGCCTTAGCGAAGCTGACTGCCGCGGATTCCTCCGGCACATGCAGTCGCTTCAGGTAGTTTTTGGCCAACGCCCAGTGACCGGCCTCTAAAACACGGCATAATTCCAACCACTGATGCACCGGATCGGCCTCGCCGAGCAACGCCGCCCGCAGGCGCTCATCGACGGGCATATCCGCCAGAATCTCGGTCATAGTCATCCCGAGCAGCGCATCCAGCCTGGAAAACAACCCCAGCATGAACATCGAGTCGGGCGACAAAGTCATGGACAAGGGGCTTGCGACCTGGGTTAACTGCTCCAGGAAGCGGGCCCGATGAACACTGCTGCGACAGAGTTCCTCGGCCTTGGGGCTGGGATCGATATCGGCGAGAATCACCACCATCAGCCATTGTCGAATGCGCTTGGCACCGAGCTGGACAATGGCTTGATTGATCGACTGGATTTTATGCTGCACCCCGAATCCTGCCGAATTGATATAGCGCAGGAGCCGATAACTGATCGAGGTATCGCGGGAAATGATCGCGGCTAGGGCGTCGAAATCCAGTTCCGGCTGGCTGAGGGTCTGCATGAGCTGCATCTTGGTGCTGGTCGACGATGATATTTTCCGTCCCGGGATGATTTCCGGCTTACTGAAATAAAACCCCTGAAAAAGCTTGAAACCGAGGGACTTGGTCAGCTCCAGGGTGGCTGCATCCTCGATTTTTTCCGCCAGCAGGACGCCGCCATACGACGCAAGGTCATTGACGGTCGCTTTAAGTTTAGCGACCGGCATGCCCAACACTTCAACCTTGATAATATCTGCGAGCTGTAAAAAAGGCTCGAACCCCGGGGTGCCGATATAGTCATCCAGCGCCAGGCGATAACCTGCCGCTTTAATCGCCTGCAGTGCCTGCAATATCTCGGGATCCGGGAGGACTGTCTCGAGAATCTCGACGATACAGCTGTCTTTAGGCATCACATACGGGGCCTCGCCACGCAGCAGCTTAGCCGGAAAGTTGATCAGGAATTGCTTGTGCTCCCCGAGTCCCGAGCGTGCCAGGGAAATGCCGTCCGCCACGACCTTGCTCGTCGCCAAGTCGGGATCAGTAATAGCGGCATTGCCGGCCGAACCACTGTGGCGGAACAAGAGCTCGTAGCCCCAGACTGCATTGTGCCGGTCGAAAATAGGCTGGCGGCCGATAAATATCGGCTCATAATCGTGCTGCAATTCAGTTGCGCTGGCCACTATGTGTTACTACCTCAAAGCGTTCAATCAAGTCGAGCAGATTTTATGATCAAGCATGCAGCCTTTTGCTTGGCCACGGCATCCACCTTGTTCCCGTTTGGCGCCATCCGTGATAATGCGAACTATCTTACAATAACTATACGATCACCCTTTGATCCCATATCACTAATCAACGCGGTGCGGGTGCCAGCCAGCGCCGCTGTCTAGGTCCGGCTTAACGAAGATTTAGCACCATGATGCAGACTGCAAGTCTCGATCAAGATGTGATTAGCAGCGCCAATGCTTGGCTGGCAGCAGGCCAGGTGATTCACCTGGCGACCGTTATTGCCACTTGGGGCTCATCGCCCCGGCCACCTGGCTCGCTCATGGCGATCGGGCCGCAAGGCGCCATTGTCGGTTCCATCTCGGGAGGCTGCATAGAGGATGACCTTCTGGCACGTTACGGGACTGTTACTGTGCCGCATCCGATCCGGCTCGTCTATGGGGCAACGGCCGAAGAAACCGCCCGCTTCGGACTGCCTTGCGGGGGACAGTTGGAGATTTTGCTGGAGTCTTTGACCGAGCCCGAGGCCTTGCGTCATCTGCGGCAAGCCTTGCAGGCCCGCCAAGGCTGCTGGCGAGAAGTCGAGCTAGCGACCGGTAGCACGCGGCTGCTGCCCGTCCAGCAGCCGCCACAGACCCGTCTGCACATCACCTCGACCCATATCAGCAAGTATTTCGGCCCGGGATTTCGCTTACTGTTGGTTGGCGGCGGCGATATCGGTCACTATACCGCCAAGTTCGCCTTGGATTTGGATTATGAAGTGATCGTGGTCGAGCCGCGGGTCCAGTATGCCGGCCAGTGGCGACTGACCGCGGCCCATCTCGAGCGGCGTATGCCCGATGACGCGGTCCGAGCCTGGATACAGGACGCCGCCAGCGCCGTGGTTACCTTGACCCATGACCCCAAATTAGACGATATGGCTTTGCTTGAGGCGCTACCCTCGCCAGCTTTATATGTCGGCGCCCTGGGTTCCGCGCGAACCCAGGCCAAACGCCGGCAACGACTGGCGGAGCTCGCTCTCGAGCAAAGGGCTATCGATCGCTTGCACGGCCCGGTCGGCCTGCCCCTCGGCGGTCGGCGGCCGGCGGAGATCGCCCTTGCCATAATGGCCGAGATTACGGCTACACGTTATAAGGGCCATGACACAACAGGGCCTGCACGCCCGGGCGATCGATCTTGCCTGAACTCAGCATCGGCAGGGTATTTACCTGACAAAAGCGGCGTGGTCGGTGCTGACTCGGCAAGTGCGCCCGGCACCAGGCCTCGATAGCGGCAGGTTCAGCCTCACCCGTATAGGCCAAGCCCAAGCAATAGCCCCAAGTCGGTTCCGCCAACCCCACGACCGCGCACTCACCAATCTCGGCACAGTCGGCCAGCCGGCGCTCGATTTCACTTGGCCAGACGGTATGCCCGCCGATGATCAAGGCCTCGTCCGCGCGTCCGGCGATCTGTAGATCGCCGGACGCCGTCAGACAGCCCCGATCGTTGGTGGTGAGCCAGCCGTCGGCCGTCAGGCCCTGGCCTAATGCGCGGTTTGGGTTGGCATATCCGGCCATCACCGGGGCGCCGCGCACTTCGATGACCTCATCACCATGGCCGCAAGTTGGGCAAGCCACGGTCACGCCCGGGCCGAGCGCGCCAATCATCCCGGCAGGTGGCGGCGCAGTCAAGCGCCCGGACATAGCGATATGGGAAGTCGTTTCGGTCATGCCGTAAGTCACCCGCAGCGGCCAGCCGGCTTCAATGGCGCGGGCGGCGAGCGCAGCATCAAGGGCCTGCCCGCCTATCAGCACCGCGCGCAGACTCGGCGGCGGCATGACCTGGTCGGTCAGCAGACGCGCGAGCATGGGCGGGACCAGCGACAGATGGGTCACCGCTTGCGCGTCCAGGGCTTGCCGTACGGCGTCAACAGCGAAGCCGTCGTGACTAAGAAGACGCGCCCCGGCCAGCGCGCAGCGATAGCCGATAATCAAGCCGCCGATATGCTCGCGCGGCAGGCAGCACAGCCAGGTATCCCCCGGCTCGAGCTCCAGGACTCGATTCGTCCAAGCAGCGGAGGCCTGGATATTGGCAGGCGACAACATGACGAGCTTGGGTTGACCGCCGCTGCCGCTGGTGGTTACCAAGGCCGTCAAGCGGGGCAGCTGTTCGGAATGAACCGGGGGCTGCAAACTCGTGGCTTGCAGATGGCCGTCACCCGCCGCATCAACTTGCCAGCGCCATTCCACGCTAGCGAGCTCGAGCAAGCGCTGCTGACGCGCCGGCTCGAGCTTCGCCGCAACGGGGAGCAGAGCGGCTCCGCACCGCTCAAGGGCATGGCGCATCAGCTCCAATTGGACTGCCGGCCGGGTCGGCACCATAACGACTTGTCCCGGCTGCAAACCTGTTTGCTGTAATTGCCGGGCGCGCTCGGCGACGCGCCCGGCGAGTTCGGCGTAATCCCAGCTCAGATCGGCGCTTTGCAGCGCCGGTAAGCCGCCATGTGTGGCAAGCCGCATGCAGGCATTACATGTCGTCGTCGTGCTCGGGGACATACACCGTGGGAAAGTCCGCCAATGGCCCCAGGGCTGCCCGATCGCGCTGGAAAGCCGCCGGACTCTGCATATAGGCCGCCAGCAGGTTCGCTACCCCCTCCAGAGAATCCATGTGAGTACGCTCCCAGCCGTGCGAGGCATCCACGGCAAAGCAGACCAAGGCGGTACGAATGTCGTTGCCCGCTTCCAGGGCAGCGGCCGAATCACTGCGATAATATTTGAAGACATCGCGGCTGTGGACGATGCCACGCTCCTTGCACAGCGCCAGCAGGTTGCGGGTCAAGTGGTAATCGAACGGCCCGCTGGAGTCCATCATGGTAATGGTCACACCGTATTCGCTGGTGTTCTGGCCTTCGGCAACCGTGCCGTTATCGATCGACACCATCTCGGCGACATCGCCATGCAAGATATGCGAAGCGCCGACGCCGACTTCCTCGGAGATGGTTAGCAGCAAATGGCAATCCAGGGGGATCTCCATGCCGCTTTCCACCACGGCTTTGGCGGCGGCCAGGATCGAGGCGACGCCGGCTTTGTCGTCCAGGTGGCGGGCATTGACAAAGCCGCCTTCGGTGAACTCTGGCTGCGGATCGACGGCGACATAATCGCCGACATGAAAACCGAGCTGAATCAAATCCCCCAACGAATGGCATTGGGCATCGACCCGCACTTCCAAATTGTCCCAGGTGCTAGGTTGGCTATCGATTTCCTCGTTGTAGACATGGCCCGATGCCTTGAGCGGTAGGATGGTTCCACGGAAGGCCTCGGTGTCGGTAAATACAGTCACGCGCGCCCCCTCGGCAAAACGTGCGGACCAGAAGCCGATGGGTACGATCTTGAGACGCCCATTGGGCTTTAAGCCCTTGACCATGGCTCCAAGGGTATCGAGATGGCCGACGATCGCGCGATCCGGGCTATACCGCCGCCCCGGGATATTGGCCCGGATCGCACCGCGGCGGGTGAGCTCGTAGCGAATACCGAGAGCCGTCAGTTCCTCACAGGCCGTGTGCACGATATTGTCAGTGAAACCGGCCGGGCTGGGCACGGCCAGCAGGCGTTCCAGGACATCACGCAGATAATTACGATCGATAGCCAAAGGCTGGGTCATCAATGGATCCTTCTACCGGTAAGCCGGTCTTGGTTTGCGGGAACAAGAGGTCGACGAAGCGCTCGGCTGTCGGTTGCGGCTCATGATTCGCCAGCCCGGGCCGCTCGTTGGCCTCAATGATCCAATAAGCTTTGCCACGGATCGAGGGGACGATGAAATCCAGTCCCACAACCGGGATATCGATGGCCTGCGCAGCGCGAATGGCCGCGTCGACGAGGGTATAAGAGACATAATCGGTGACATCGTGAATCGTGCCGCCGGTATGCAGATTGGCGGTCTTGCGCACGGCGATTTCTTCCCCGAGCGGCGGCACATCGGTGTAGGCATAGCCCGACTCCTGCACACAGCGCTCGGTCTCGCTATCGAAAGGGATGCGACTCTCGCCGCCGGTGGCGGCGGCCCGCCGGCGACTTTGCTTGTCGATCAACTCGCGCACCGAATGATGACCATCACCGGTGATCTGGGCAGGCTTGCGGATGGCCGCGGCCACCAGTTTGTAATCGATGACGATAAGCCGCAGATCGTCGCCTTTGACAAAGGATTCCAACAGGACCGTCTCGCAGAATTGGCGGGCATGCGTCACTGCTTGGCTGAGCTCATACGGCGTGCGGATGTCGACGCTGATACCGACCCCCTGCTCGCCGCGGGCGGGCTTGACCACGACACTGTCCTGTTCGCTTAGAAAGGTTTCATCGCGGTACTTGTCGCCGGCCGCCATCTGGGCCGGCACCGACAGCCCGGCCCGGGCGAGCAGCCGGCGGGTCACGGCCTTGTCATCGCAGCGGCTCATGGCAATGGCCGTGGTCATTTCGGACAAGGATTCCCGACAGACGATGGTCCGGCCGCCGAACGTCAGGGCAAAATACGCGGCCTCCTCGTCTAGCACTTCGACCTGAATCCCGCGCCGGCGGGCCTCCTTGATGATGATCTTGGCGTAAGGGTTGAGCGAAGTTTCCGGCTCCGGGCCAATAAACAACGGTTCGTTGATGCTGTTTTTGTTCTTGACGCAGAATACCGGCACTCGCTCGAAACCGAGCTTTTCGTACAACGCGATCGCCTGGGTGTTGTCATGCATCACCGACAAATCCAGGCAGACCCGCCCCAATTGTTTATACCGCTCAGCCAGTGCCCGCACCAGAGCTTCACCGACCCCCGGTAGCGGCGTTTGTGGGTCCACGGCCAACGCCCATAGACTGGTGCCGTTTTCAGGGTCTTGGAAAGCGGCCTTGTGATCGACCCCGGTAATAGCGCCGATGACCCGATCGGTGGTGCTGTCCACGGCAATCAGCACGTCCAGGACCTGCGAGTCCTGGGCGCCGGTAAAAAACGTATTCAAAGGCTGCACCATGTGGCGCGCCGCATAGATGCGGTTGACCTGCTCGGCTTCTTCCAGGCTGGTCAATTCCCGGATTGCCAAGCCTTTGATGGAGCTCGTCCGCGGCTGATAACGTTCCAGCCAGAGCCGATAGGTATGAGAGGGATCGAGGAACAATTCCTGCGGGGCCAGGGAAATCACCACATGCGGGTCGCGCAGGTATAACGCCACATCCCGGCGGCCGGGCTGCTCATCACGGATGCAATTCGCCAGCGCCTCGTTGTCGGCAAAGGTCTGCGCAAAAATCAGCCGGCCCCAGCCGACATCGACGATGGCATTTTCGGTTACCCCGACGGGCACATCCGGCAAGGGATGAGGCAGTGGCCTGCCTTGCCCCGTATCGCTGTCTGCCACTGCTTTTGCATCGCTGGTCATCGCACATCCCTCGAGCGTTGAAGGTTCTAGAGTCGCTGGGTCTGCAGCCACAGCTCCAACAGCGCGGCCTGCCAGAGCATTGAGCCGCCCAGCGGTGTGATATGGGCCTCGGGATTTGCCAGCAATTTCGCTACATAGTCGCTTTTGAACAGACCGCGCTGTTGGGCCCGCTGACTGTGCAGGGCGTCCTGGACATAGTCCAGATAAGGGCCTTCGATATACTTCAAGGCCGGCACTGGAAAATACCCTTTAGGCCGATCAATCACCTCATTGGGTATGATACGCCGGCCGATAGCCTTGAGCACGCCCTTGCCATCATCCGCCAGCTTGTGTTCGGCCGGCATGCGGGCCGCCAGCTCGACCAACTCATGATCGAGAAACGGGACCCGCGCTTCCAGCCCCCAGGCCATGGTCATATTATCCACTCGCTTGACCGGGTCATCCACCAGCATAACGGTGGTATCCAGATACAAGGCCTGATCCACCGGGCGATCGGAGCCGGCAGCGGCAAAGCGCTCGGCGACCAAGGCGCGACTGAAGTCTTCGCTAACCCAGGGTGCCTGCACGGCCTCGGCAAAACCGGCCTGATCGCGGTCGAAGAAGCCGCGGGCGTAATCGTTAACGGCGTCCTGGCTGGCCTGCATGGGCGGATACCAGTGATAGCCGCCGAAAACCTCGTCGGCACCCTGGCCCGACTGCACCACTTTGACATGCTGGGCAACCGCTTTGGATAGCAGGTAAAAGCCGACATTGTCATGGCTGACCATGGGCTCGGACTGGGCAGCGATCACTTCAGGCAGGGTGGCGAGCAGATCGTTGGCGGGCACGAAGATGCGATGATGCTCAGTGCCGTAATGCTGGGCAATAATATCCGAATAGTCGAACTCGTCGCCGCGCTCGCCACCGGCGGCTTCGAAGCCGACCGAGAAGGTTTGCAAACCGTGCTGCCCCGCTTCGGCCAACAGGCCGGTGATCAGGCTTGAATCCAGCCCGCCCGACAGCAGCACCCCGACCGGCACGTCGGCGACTAGACGCCGCTCTACCGCTGTCCGCAAAGCCGCCAAGGTGTGCGCCTGCCAAGCCTCGAAATCGAGTAGCTCATCACCCGGGCGTGATCCCATAGTCAACTGCCAGTAAACTCGCTCCTGACGGCGGCCATCCGCTTCGATAGTCAGCACAGTCGCCGGCGGTAGTTTACGCACCCCGCGCAAAATGGTGCGTGGCGCCGGGACAACCGAGTGAAATGTCATATAATGGTGCAAAGCGACCGGATCGATCTCCGTATCGACGCCACCGGCGGCGAGCAGCGCCGGCAGACTGGAGGCAAAGCGGAGCTGCTTATTGTCTGCCACCAGATATAGGGGCTTGATGCCCAGCCGGTCCCGGCCTAGGGTTACTCGCCCCGTATCCCGTTCCCAGATGGCAAACGCGAACATGCCGTGGAAACGTTCGACACAGCCGGCGCCCCAGGCGTGGAAGGCTTTCAGAATGACTTCAGTATCGCTAGTGGAAAAGAAGCGATAGCCCGCCTCGCCGAGCTCGCGGCGCAGCTCCGGGTAGTTATAGATGCAGCCGTTGAAGACAATGGCCAGGCCCAGCTCGGGATCGACCATCGGCTGCTGTCCGTGGGTCGTCAAATCGATGATGGACAAGCGGCGATGGCCCAAAGCCAGCGCCCCTTGCGCAAACAGACCGCTGGCATCGGGACCGCGTGGGGCCATAATTTCCGCCATCCGCGCGACAGCGTCACGGGAAGCGGCTGCACCATCGAAGCGCAGTTCACCGCAAATGCCACACATGGGCAGGCTCCTTAAAGGCTGAGATGAGTCATATGTTAGGAATACCAGAATCTACACGGGGAATGCAAAATGCTGTCCCGAGCCGTCCCAAGCAAAAGGCCGGCTCAAATCGGCCCGGCCTGCAGGATCGATTTCAATCAACCCAAATTACCGACATGCAAAGCGTAGCCGGTTAAAAGCCAGCTTCAATACCCTACATTGCAAGCTTTTCCGCAAATTTAGGGCCAAAACTGATCGGCCCGTGCACCTTATCCCTGCTTGCCGTCTGCGCCAGCTAGTGGTAGCGTCGCAGCTTCATTTGCAATTGCCTAACAAGCAACAAGGATTTCGTATGAGTCAGACGCAAGTCAAAACCGACGAAAAGAAACAACATTTCGATGATATCTACATCGCCGAAACGCCCGTCCCGTTCAAGGAACGCATTCTCGATGCCCTCGATTATGTTTCGGACGATTTCAACCGGCAGACCTTCGACCGCCTGATTCTACCCTGGGTGGAGGAGAAAACCGCAGACGGCACACCTGTCAATTTCGTCGATTTATGCGCCTGCTTCGGCAACACCACAATGGCTACGGTCAATGGCATGGATTTCCCCTCGATTCGGCATAATTGGCGGGATACGCAGGCTTGCCGCCATATCGAGGCGCCCCGGCGCTTTCCCGCCAAGGTCACGGGCATCGACATTTCCGCTAATGCGATGGCGTACGGCCAATCCTGCGGTCTGTTCGACGCAACCATCGTCGCCGATCTGAACGCCCCGCCGGCCGACACACAACAAACGGTGGAAACAACGCTGGCCCATGCCGATGTGGTCATTTCCACTGCTGCGCTGGTGTATCTCGAACCCGCTACCATCACCGGCCTGGTCAAGGCATTCGCCCAGGCACCGCGCGAGGGCTATATGTTGGTGAACTTCCTGAATCCATTCGCGCTGGCGAAAGCCGACGCCACCAAGCGGCTGCTGCTCGAACACCTAGCGTTTGTCGGCAGCATGGCGTCCCGCCATCGCCGCTTGTCGGCATTCGAGCAGGAAAATTATCCAGGTGAGGAATGGTCGCTACTGGAAATCTGGGTGCTGCAGCGAAAAGGCTAACGCCTGCCGCCAGCTTACAACTGCGTTTCCGCCGCCGGTACAACGGCCGTAGCCTGGCGGAAACGCGGCACAGAACGAACGCCTTAAGTCACTTTACCAAGCCGCAAAATTCATTTGGAAACCGACAAGCACGGCGCTGCTCAAATAAGAAAACTCAGCACCGCCGATATCGAAGCCGGTGAAGGCCCCTTGCAATCGGTAAGCGATATTGACACTGATATACTCATCGAGCTGATTCGACAAGCCGACACCCAATTGGTAACCGGGCACCCAGTCATCGTTATCCCTTAGCGGCACTGCCGGCTCGAGCGCCCCTGCCAACGCACCGGCTCCCACCCGCACAAACGGTTGCCCAGCTAGGGGCTGCAGAGCCGAGCCGGCGTTGATTTCAAAAATGGCATTTAACATGTAGCTCTTGATGGTCAGGTCCGAAGCGAAGGCATTATCAATCCCCGAGCGGCGATAATCCCATTCCCCCTCGAAACGCAGACCGCCGAAGTCATAACCGGCGGCCGCCGCGCCCGCAAAACCGAATCCATAGTCGACGTCACTATCGTGATATTTGTTGGCACCGACGGCAATGCCCAAATAAGGCTCTGCAGCCGAAGCAGATACCCCGATGAGTCCGATCCCCAACAATACGGCCCAAGCCCATTTATCGATTAAAGACATGACGAGCATTCCTCATAGCGGATTAATAGCTTACAACTGTTCAACCCCCACCAACCAACGATCCAGCCTCTGCGGCAACCCCCATATCCTGCATGAAGCGTGTCAGCGCTCGCCAGTCGGGCGACTCACAATGCACCGATGGCACAGGCGTGAGCGGCACCGACTCGACCAACTGAGTTAATTGGCAAGCTAGCCGAATTTGCTCGCGATGGGCTTCGAGCAAGGGCACCAAATGCCTTGCATTACGCGAGTTGACCTGCGCGGCGAGCGCCGGCTCCGTCAACAGGGCATCCAATGAGCCCGCGCGCTTGAGCAATTTACCGGCCGTCACCAGACCGATGCCGGGCACACCGGGGATATTATCGCCTTTATCCCCGGCCAATGCCTGGGCCTGTGCCAGCAGAGTTGGCGGCACGCCGAAGCGTTTGGCCGCCGTGCGCGGATTGAGCCGCCGCTGGCCGAGAAAATCCCACCAAATATCCTGGGGCCCGCGCAGGCATTGGACCAAATCCTTGTCACCGCTAACCACGGTGATTGCCCGGCCTTGCTCGCGCTCGCGCCGCGCCAGGGTGGCCAGAACATCATCGGCCTCATAACAATCACTGCTGACAGCCGCCATACCGAGCTGGGTCAGGAGTTCCCGGCATAACCCGCATTGCCGCTTAAAATCAGCCGGCACCTGCCGTCGATTGGCTTTGTAAGCCGGATACAGCCGTTTACGAAAGGCCTCGCGTTGACTGACATCGAAAGCAAAGGCAATGCGCCTGGCCTGGGTATAACTCAGCAATTTCTGCAAAAACGCAACAAAGCCGCTGACCACCCGGCAATCCCGCCCCTGCCGATCAATTTGGCCATGAGCTGGCCGCTGCCAGGCATGGAACAAATAAATACTGGTGTCGACCAGATAAGTTCGCGCGAGCGGCGCAGCGGCAGGCGCTGTATCAGCCGTTGCCATCACGCCGGCGGGAACAGCTTGCCAGGATTCAAAATACCGTTCGGGTCGAATTGCCGTTTGATCCGGCGCATCAACGCCAAGGTGGCCGGCGCAATCTCACGAGCGATAAAATCCCGTTTGACCAAACCGATACCATGTTCCCCGGATAGACTGCCATCAAGCCGTAATACCAGGGCAAATACCTCGTCTAAGCAAGGGCCGGCGGCGGCCATTTGCTGTTCGTCGTCCGGGTCGACCAGCATGTTGACGTGGATATTGCCATTACCCGCATGGCCGAAATTGACAATGGTCACCCCATAGCGCTCGCTCAATTCACGCAAGCCGCGTATCAATTCCGGCATGCGCGACACCGGCACCACGATATCCTCGTTGATCTTCTTCGGGGCGACGTTGCGCAGCGCCGGCGACAGGGCTTTGCGGGTCGCCCACAGGGCTTTGACCTCGGCCTCATTGCGCGCCACAGTGACCTCCAGACAGCCGGCCGTCGCCGCCACCCGCCGCAGGGTCTGGGCCGCGGTTTCCAGACAGTCTCGTGCCCCATCCACCTCGATCATCAGCATGGCCCCGGCGGCTTCCGGCAGGCTGGCCTCGGAATAGGCGCGAATCATCTCGATGGCCATGCCGTCGATAAATTCCAGGCTGCGGGGTATCACCGGCTGGGCCATGATAGCCGCGACCGCATGCGCTGCGCTGCTCATGTCGGCATATACGGCGCGCAGGGTCCGGCGGCCCTCGCTCAACGGAGTCAATTTCAAGGTTGCCTGGGTGAACAAGGCCAGGGTCCCTTCCGAACCGATCAGCAACCGGGTCAGATCATAGCCGACCACCCCCTTGGTGGTGCGCACGCCGGTCTGGATAGACTCGCCGGCACCGGTAATGGCCTGCAGGCCCAGCGTATTTTCCCGCGGCGTGCCGTATTTCACCGCGCGCGGGCCGGCGGAGTTATAGGCCAGATTGCCGCCGATCGTGGAATAAGCCGCACTGGTGGGGTCGGGGGGCCAAAAGAAGCCGTGCTCGGCTACCGCGGTTTGCAAAGCCTGGTTGGTCACACCGGGCTCGACGATGACCAGGCGATCATCCGGGACGATGCTGATAATGCGGTTCATGCGCTCGTAGCTCACCACAAGACCGCCCTCTGCCGGCACGGTCGCGCCGGTCGTGCCGGTGCCGAGGCCGCGCGGGATCAGCGGCACGCGATAATGATTGCAAAACTGCACAACTGCCTGCAGCTGCTCGGCACCGCGCGCGAATACTACGGCATCCGGACAGGCCTGCTGGCGCGAGTTATCGTAGCCGTAGGCCCAGCAGTCGGCGGTATCGACCAGCAGGTCAGCCGCGGCTACGCAGTCTTTGAGGGCTTTGAGTTGCGGCTTGGTCAGCATAAGAGACTCGTCGACCGAAGGTGAGCGTTATGAGCCGCTGTCAACCGTAAAGGCATTCTTGATCCATTCCAGGTTATTGTCACCGCTAATCGCCACCACGTCGAAACGCGCCGGCCAATCCCCGGCCGCATTGGCCAGGAAAAACCGGGCCGCGGCCACCAGGCGCTGCTGTTTGGCCCGATTGACACTGGCCGCCGCACCGCCGTAGTCGGCCCGGCCATAGCATTGCTGGCGCCGATAGCGCACTTCGACGAACACCCATTCCTGGTTATCCTGCATGACCAAGTCGATCTCGCCCCGGCGACAACGAAAATTGCGGGCCGCGAGCTGCAGGCCCTGCTGCTGCAGAAAGCGACATGCCTGGGCTTCCGCTGCAGCGCCGCGCGCCTGCTTAGGAGCCGTTCTCGCGCGGGGCATTGATCAGGTCCTTGAGAAAGCGGGGCTTACCGCGAACAAACCGCGCCCACAGCAGCTGCCGATGCAAGCGTTGCCGGTCATCCATGCGCAATCGGCCCGTATTGGCCTGAAGCCGCATCTGGGGGCGTTCGGCCAGGTAATTCAGCCGCGGCAGCACTTCAAAAGCATCGATCCCCAAAGCCAGCAGGCGGGGGAAGGTCTGCTTGGGCTGGTCCGCCAGGATTTCCTGCAGGGCTTCGCGGCGGGGATTGTCGCCGGGTAATACCCACGGCATATCACAAAACACGACCCCGTTGAGATCCTGATCCTGCTCGGGCAGCAGCCGGCCCGAGAACACATGCGAGGTCGCATAGACCGGTAAGTCATCGGCATACTGAAAACGCAATTGGGGCACGATGCCACGTGCGATCGCCGGCGGCGCACCGAGAAAAATAACGTCGACATCGTCGCGATGGATCACCTGGGTTTCGGTTTCACCAGCCTCTGGTGAGGCATCGGCGGCCATTTCCGCTTGCTCGGCCGGCGCAGGTTCAAGCCGCGCTGGGTCGCTGTCGGCCGGTGCGTTTGCCGGGTTGAGCTTGGCCGGTGCCGGTTGTTCCTGGGGCCTTTCGACTTCCCGAATCTGCAGCGCCTCGCGAAGCAAATCGCCATAGCCGCTATGATCGCGCGGCAGGCGCACCTGGGTGGTCACCGTACCGCCCAGCTCACTGAAGCGGCGTCCAAAAGTCTGTGACAGGCGTGTCCCCCAATCCCCTTCGGGCACCATAACCAGGGCTTGCCGGTAACCGGCCAACGTCAGGCGCTCGGCGACTTGGACCACTTCGTCCTCGGGCAGCAAACCGATTTGATACAGCCTGTCCCGAGCCCGGGTAGCGGCAGCGGTATAATTCAAGGCCAATAGGGGTACCGACAAGGCAGCCGACTCGGCCATGGTCGTGACAAAATTTTTCCGAAACGGCCCGAGCACGAATTCGGCGCCGGCAGCAACCGCCTCAGCATAGGCCTGCTTGGGATTCGCCCCAGCCGCGCCTACATCGAATACATGCAAGCGCGGCCGCTGCGCCTCGGGCATGCGGTAATAAGCATCCAGCAGGCCAGTCATTAGCGAACGCGTAACATTGGCATATTCACCGGTCAGCGACAGGAGGACACCAATGTCACTGGGATAGTCGTTATAGCTTCGCCAGCGCGCCGCAAGCTGCGCGCGGATCGTCGCCGGCAGGCTCAGCTGCGGGAAACGCTGCCGCCAGCGCGCCAGCGCTGCATCCAGAGCCGCTTGCTGCGGCCCCGTGGTCCAGGTCAGCTCGGCCAAAGCCAGCCACGGCCAAAGTAGATCAGCGGGGGCTAGCGCCTGCTGCCAAGCATCGAGCTGAGCGCGCTCGAGCGCGCTCAAGGTTCGCCAGAAGGGCTCGTAGGCCTTGCTCTGCGCCCTCTCGCCGGGCAGATACCGGGCCTGGTTTAAGCGTGCCCGCAACTGTTCCAGGCGCTGGCCTTGACTGGCGAAGACCCGCGCCCGCAGGGCATAAATCTCGGCAAGCAAGCCTTCGTCCAGGGCCACATCCGGCTCGGGCAGCGTTGGCACCGGCTCACCCGCATGTAATTGCAGCCGGGCTTGCACTATATGATAGCGGGCTTGCAAATCCCGCGAGCGCGGCGGTGTTTTGACGGGCTCGAGATAACGCTGCGTCTGGGCTACTTCACCGGCCGCCCAGGCCAGCTCGGCGGCCCGGATATGAGCCCGGGCGCGCCGTCCCCTGGGCAATTGCGGCGCAAGCTCATGAAAGCGCGCCGCAGCGGCGGCCAGCTCGCCGGCATCGGCCTGCGCGGCCGCCGCTTCCAGAGCCGCCTGCAAATCGGCCGGGATTGCGGCTGCCCGATCTTCCGCCGGTGGGTGTTCGTCCGGCCACCAGGCACAAGCCGGCAGCAGCAAAACACCCAAAAGCAGCAGCGGCCGCCAGGCTTGAAGGAGTGTGCGCCACATAAATTCGAACTTAGGATTGTTGTAAGATGGGGCCATGGACGAACATACGCACTCAGTATCTGGGCTCACCGCAGCCCTGTCAATCGAGGCCGGCACGCTCTATGTGGTTGCCACGCCATTGGGTAACCTCGGCGATCTCAGTGCGCGCGCACGCGCCGTGCTGACCGCAGCGGACCGCATCGCCGTCGAGGATACCCGCCGCAGCACACCATTATTGCGCCAGCTCGGCGTTGTCACCCGCCCCACCAGCCTGCATGAGCATAACGAGGCAGCCCAGGTGCCGAATCTGCTCGCGGCACTGGCGCAAGGCCAGAGCATAGCGCTGATCAGCGATGCCGGTACGCCGCTGATCAGCGATCCGGGTTTCCGGCTGGTCCGTGAAGCGCAGGTTCAAGGCCGGCCGGTGCGCAGCATACCTGGCCCCTCTGCCCCCATAGCCGCCTTGTCGATCAGCGGCCTGCCAAGCGATCAATTTTTCTTTGCGGGCTTTCTGCCGGCCAAGAGCAGCGCCAGACGCGCGCGTCTTGCTGAACTGACCCCATTGCCGGCCACCTTGATCTTTTTCGAATCCAGTCATCGCCTGCTAGCCAGCCTGGCCGATATGGCCGCCGTGCTCGGGGCACAGCGCACGGGGGTCATCGCCCGCGAGCTCACCAAGCGGTTCGAGCAGACCCATATGGCCGCATTGGGCGAATTGGCTGGTTGGCTGCAGGCTGACAGCGACCGCCAACGGGGCGAATTCGTGATCCTGATCAGCGGCGCCGAACCGGACAGCGCGCTTAATGGCAGCGATCAGCAGCTGTTGCGTGCGCTGCTCACAGAATTACCGGTCAAGCAGGCCGCCCGCCTGGCCGCCCATGCCACAGCCAAGCCCCAGCGGGCTTTCTACCGCCTTGCCCTCGAACTCAAGCAAAGCCATCACAGCACAGACAAACAATGATTAGCCAGCCTTCTGATGCGACTGGCACGCCGCCTGCGCTTCGTGCAGCCGCTCAACCCCCTTGCTGCGGTTCTTGATCCGCCCGAGCAGGCTGACTTCAATCAGTGAACATGCTAGCGTTAGGTTCCGCCGCTGCTTAGCTAATAGTTTGCCAACCACCCGCGAGTCCAGTATGAACACAACCGCAAATCAGTCCGAAGCCACCATGTGGCAGTCACTGCAATTGAGCAAGGAGCAAATGCCCGAGTTGACGCAAGCCTATTACGGCGAAGTCAGTGATGCCGTCTACCAAGAAGGCGCGCTCGATTTAAAAACCAAACGTCTGATGTCGCTTGCTATCGCGGTCCAAGCCGGCTGCCATGATTGCATGATTTCACAGACCTCACGCTCGCTGGAGCTCGGCGCAACGGTCAGCGAGATACTCGAAACATGCAGTGTCGCCATCAGCATGGGCGGGACGCTGGCCTGGAGTAAAGCCCTGGTCGTCATTAATTATCTAGCCGAACAAGGACTGATCGCGTCATCATCCCCTTAAAGCTCGCGGCCATGCCGATCATGGCCTGCATCCGCAGGTCGAAGACATCGTTGCAGCCCGCCTGTCACGCCGCTTCAGCAGTTAATGCCGGTACGCTTGAGCCACCGCAAACAACACCCTTGGCTCGAGGGTCTATAGTTACGCTAGACAAATGCTCAGCGTGCCAGGCATTGCTTTAACACCCTGCCCGTGTGCAATCAAATCGTCACACGCCTGCGCTTTTGTTAGTATATCGATGTTTGCTTAATTGCCTTAAGAGGGCTCATCATGGGAACTGCATCGCATGCAGCCTATCGCGCCGCTCACCGGTTGCTTGCCCAACTCGGTATCGTGGCAGCCCAGGCCTCCGAATCCAGCATGAATTCTGCTGCCAAAGGCTGGCAATTGATCAGCCCTTGCTTGTTGAAAAGTCCTTTAGCCATCCCTCTATGGGCCCTGCTGTTCCTGATGTGCGGCATGTGCGGGCTACTGTTGGCCATGGCTTTCGATAGCACCCTCGAGAGGGTCTGGCTGCTACTGCTTGGCGGCGGTTTACTGAGCAGCGCCCTGCTCCTCTTTATCGTGCTGCGCACGATTCGCAGGGAACTGGTGATGCCTATCGCCGAGCTGCGCCGCTGGGCCATGCAGATGCAACGCGGCCAATACACGGCCCGCCTGCCGGTCAAGCGCCATCTGTGGTTCGGCAACCTGGCGCGGGACATCAACGAGCTGAGCGCCACCCTGGAAACCCTGTCGCAGGACATGCAATCGGAAGTGCATCGGCAAACCCTGCATTTGGAACGCAAGACCCGCTCCCTGGAAATCCTGTATGATGTTGCCGCCAGCATCAACGCCTTCCGCGATTTGGACGATCTGCTCACCCGCTTTCTGCATACCTTGAAGCAGGTGACCCAATCCCGCGCCGCCACCGTGCGTATCCTAGACGAGAACGAGAACATGCGCCTGGTAGCCAGCGAAGGGCTGGCGGCGGGCCTGGCGCATCGCGAACATGTAATGGATGCGCATCGCTGTCTGTGTGGCAATGCCGCCTTGTCCGGCGCCATCCGCTGTCAGACAGATTTACGCTCCTGCGAGCGCATCGTCGATCATGCGTTTTTCCCCGATGAGGATCTGCTCATGGTTGCCATTCCCCTGCAATATCAAGGGAAAGTGCTGGGGGTATACAACCTGTTCCTGGCCAAGGACAAGATCAAACTGGACGAGGACATTCGCAATTTACTGACCAATATGGGCTGCCATCTCGGCATGGCAATTGCTAAAGCACGCCTTGATGAAGAATCCCAGCGCCTGCGCATTATGGAGGAGCGCACCCATGTCGCCCACGAACTGCATGACTCCCTGGCGCAAAGCCTGGCTAGCCTGCGCTTTCAGGTGCGCATCATGGACGAGTTCATCCAGCGTGAGGATCATCAGGCGGTTATCCAGGAACTCGAGCAGGTCGAAAACAGCCTGGACGAGTGCTATCGCGAGCTGCGTGGCTTGATTAACCATTTCCGCGCCCCTACCCAGGCGCAAGGACTAGTACCCTCGATCGAAATGCTAATCGAGCGCCATCGGCATCAAACCGGATCGGTGGTGTTTTTCCAGAACGAGTTCCACGGCGCCCAGTTGCCCCAGGATATCGAGGTGCAGGTGGTGCGCATCGTGCAGGAAGCCCTGCACAACGCCCAAAAACACAGTCAGGCGGAAACCGTGCGGGTTTTGCTGCGCCGCCAGCCACGCGGCGTTTTCGACGTCTTGGTGGAAGATGACGGCGTCGGTATCGCCGAGCCCGAAGCCCCGGCCGGTCCGGGCGAGCGTGTCGGCTTGAAGATCATGCAAGAGCGCGCCCAGCGCATAAACGGCGAGCTGAAGATCGACAGCGAACCGGGCGAAGGCACCCGGGTATGGCTAATTTTCGAATTACCGCAGGAGGAACAGCCTTTGGTGCATACCTCCCTGCTTAAACAGGCGTTGCCATGAGCCTGAAAGTCATTCTGGTGGATGACCACACCCTATTTCGGGTGGGGCTGGAGACCTTGCTGACGCATCGGGGCATTGACGTGGTTGCCTCGGTGGGCAGCGGCGACGAAAGCGTCGCTCTGGCCTTCGACCTCAAGCCCGATGTCATTTTGCTGGATATGCGCATGCCGCCGCCCGATGGCCTCCAGGTGCTGCAGCGACTCAGGGAATCCGGCCTGGACATGCCGATCGCCATGCTCACCACCAGCACCGACGAGCGCGATCTGGTCGAATGCCTGCGCAACGAGGCCCAGGGCTATTTGCTCAAGGACATGGAGCCCGACGCCCTGGTGCGGGCCCTGCGCGATATCGTTTCCGGCAAGACGGTGGTAGCCCCCGAGCTGACGCCGATTCTGGCCCGTGTCGTTCAAGGCCACGAGACCCCCGAGCCGGTCACGCGGGTCAATCCGTTCGCCGAGCTAACCCCGCGCGAAGGCGAGATCCTCTGCCTGCTCGCCGAAGGCCAAAGCAACAAAGTCATTGCCCGGCGCTTAGGGATCTCCGACGGCACGGTCAAGCTGCATGTCAAAGCCATTTTGCGCAAACTGGATGTGCATTCGCGGGTCGAGGCGGCGGTCATGGCCGTACAGCACGGGCTGCCGGAGCATATCTGCGAAGGCAGCGCATAATAAAGGTATTGCCGAGAATCGTTGTCTCGCCATGACTTGTCTCGCCATGACGTAGCGCAAAAGGGGTAGGTGCGGCTTTAGCCGCACTCGATGGGATACAGTTATCTGGAACGGTTTTAACCCCTCTCAATCCTAACCGCTACCAAGCAGTACCCGCAGTCCAAAGCCCACTATCAATGCCAGCCCCCCGCAAACCGCGGTCAGCCGCAGTGCCTGCGTCAAATGCCCCGCATCGAGTTCGGCAGGCCAGGCGGGATTCCCCATATACGCCGTATTAACCAGCTCGCCGGCGTGATACACCGGCCCCACCAAGCGCACCCGCAGCGCGCCGGCATAAGCGGCCTCGCTCCAGCCGGAGTTCGGACTCGGCAGCATGGCGTGATACCGCCATGCTGCCTGCCAGGCTAAGCGCGGATGGAGCCGCAGCAACAGGGCGCCGGCCATAATGAGGAGAACACTCGCACGGGCCGGCAGCCACTGGATGATATCGTCGGCCCGGGCCGAAGCCCAACCGAAGCGGACATAACGGGCATTGTTGTAGCCGACCATGGAATCCAGCGTCGAAATCACCTTGACGCCGATGATACCCGGCAGCCCGAACAGGCACAGGGCCCACAGCGGCGTCACTACCCCATCGGTCAAATTCTCGCCCAGGCTTTCGATGGTTGCCCGCACCAGACCGGCCTGATTCAAAGGTGCGGCATCCCGGCCGACGAGCAAGGCCATATGCTGGCGGGCAGCCGGTAAATTCGCTAAATCCCGGCGCACCCGCCGGCCCTGCTCAAGCAAGCCGCGCAAGCATAACAGGCTATAGGCAAGGTACACATCCCAGCACCATGCCAGCCCCGGATGCAGCCAAGCTAAACCCTGATGGATACCCCACCACAGGATTAACACACTGGCCATGATCGCCACCAGGTACACTAGCCCAGCTGAACGTCCTGTTGCGCCAACAGCGAAAAGCCGCTGCTCCACATACGCTGCAAAGCCGCCGAGCAGACTAATCGGATGCCAGCGATAGACCGGATCGCCTAGCAGCAAATCCAAGGCAGACGCGGCCAAAATCACGGACAACGGCGCAGAGAGTTCCATATAGGCAATTCGCTCGACCCAAAAGCGATGAGGTTATCAGTTGCCGGACAGGCCTGCAGCTTGGCCGACCCCAGGCGTCTGCTCCTAAATCATCTGGCCCGAATTTGCTGCAGGGCATAGCTCGGCTAATGAATGCTTGTTCAATACTGACACAGGCCCGAGTATATCCGCGGGCCCGAGGTTGACAGGCCAAGACCGCCGTAGCATAGTCAGGAACAACTTACGACAAAGCCGTCTTAGCTTGCTATGTTCGCGCAAGAAAATTGCTGTTTAACTTCTATACTTCGCCTGGCGGATGCTCCTGGGCATCGAACTCGCCAAGCAGACAAGCGTTAAACGACACCCAAGCTCTTAGCGTAGTTTGGGAGCACTTTGACGCGGCAGACACGACCGATTAACGACAGGCAATCCTACTATCCGACCGAGGGGTCATCATGCGCATTCTATTCGTCCATCCTAACTACCAATCCGGCGGCGCCGAAATCGCAGGCAAGTGGTCGCCGGCCTGGGTCGCTTATGTGGCCGGTTATCTCAAGCAGGGCGGCTATACCAATTATCGCTTCGTGGATGCCATGACCGATGATTTATCGGAGGACGATCTGCGCGAGATTTTCCGCGCCGAGCAGCCTGATCTGATTGGCTCCACGGCGATGACGCCGGCCATTTATACCGCCCAGCGTTTACTGCAAATTGCCAAAGAGGAATGCCCGAACGCGGTAACCTTCCTGGGTGGCATCCATGCCACCTTCATGTTCCAGCAAGTGCTCGGTGAAGCCCCCTGGATCGATGCCATCATCCGGGGCGAGGGTGAAGCGATCACCCTGAATCTGGTCAAGATGATCGAAGCCGGGCGCTGGCCGGCCGAGCGCGAGCAGCTCCAGGGCATCGCCTATATCAACGAGGCCAACGAAGTGGTCGCCACGCCGGCGGAGCCGCCCATTAAAGATGTCGACTCCATCTGGCCGGACTGGGGTGTGCTCGATTGGAAGAAATACATTTATATCCCTATGGGCAAACCTGTAGCGACCCCTAACATGGCCCGCGGCTGTCCATTTACCTGCAGCTTCTGCTCGCAATGGAAATTCTGGCGGGATTACCGGGTACGCTCGCCGAAAAAAGTTGTGGATGAAATCGAGGAGTTGGTTAATGAGCATGGCGTCGGCTTTTTCATCCTTGCCGACGAAGAACCCACTATCAACAAGGCCAAATTCGTCGAATTCTGTCAGGAACTGATCGATCGGGATCTCGGCATCCTCTGGGGGATCAATACCCGCGTGACCGACGTCATGCGCGACGAAGACCTGCTGCCATTCTACCGCAAGGCCGGTCTGGTGCATGTCTCCCTGGGCACCGAGGCCGCCGCGCAGCTCAATCTGGACCGCTTCGTCAAGGAAACCACGGTCGCCCAGAACAAGCGCGCCGTGCAGCTGTTGCAGCAAAACGGCATCGTTGTCGAAGCCCAGTTCATCGTTGGCCTGGAAAACGAGACCCGCGAGACCCTGGAAGAAACCTATAATATGGTCATGGACTGGGGGGCCGACATGGCCAACTGGTCGATGTTCACACCCTGGCCGTTCTCGGATATGTTCACTGAGCTTGGCGATAAGGTCGAAGTCTATGACTATTCCAAGTACAACTTCGTCTCGCCGATCATGAAACCGGATAACATTGACCGCGCTGAGTTACTCGATGGGGTCATGGCCAATTACCGGCGTTTCTACATGAAGAAGATGCTGTTCCAGTATCCCTGGGTCAAGGACAAGGTGCGACGCAAATACCTCATCGGCTGTATCAAGGCCTTCTTCCAGAGCGCTTTCCGCCGTAAGTTCTACGACCTCGGCAAGCATAACTACTGGGGCCCAACCCTGAAGAAGCTGATCCGCTTCGATTACGACAAGAGCAAATCGAAGATCGTCGAGCCCGACCACAATGCCTGGAAGAAAGCCCCACCGGCCAAACGCGCTGACCTGGACGTCAGCGTCTCCGCCGCGGCACCCAAGGCCTGCGGCGGTCCCGATTGCGGCGATGACCGCACGCCGGTATCGGCCAGCGTGAAAGCCTGCGGCGGCGGCGACCAGCAAATGCCGGAAAACGACTGGGTACCGATCAACGTCGACTCGCTCAAAGACGAGGAAGCCAAGAAGGAAAAGGCCGAGGCTTAAATGTATGCATCCCCTGGGCTAATGCCGAGGCGCCGCCCCGGCATTAGCGCCCGACGGCTCTTAAAGCATCAACCCACATTCCTGCTGCGAGCCGGGATGCAGTCGTAGATCAGGTTAGCGCAGCATAACCCGAGTGCATCGACTCACGCATTCTAAAGGCGCAACGCGCCCGTTTGCGTTGCCACGCGGCGCGTGGCAACGCGCAACAAGCAAACACCGAAACCATGGCCGATCCCCAATCTCCCGACGTTGCCCTGCCGCCTCTGGTTGACAGCGGCCCCCGTCGCGCTCGCAGCCTGATGCTGCAGGGCACCAGTTCCGATGTTGGCAAAAGCATCCTAGTAGCCGGGCTATGTCGGGCTTACACCCGGCGTGGTCTGGTCGTGCGGCCATTCAAGGCGCAGAACATGAGTAACAATGCGGCGGTGACCGTCGATACCGACGCCCTGCCCGAGCCCGACGGTGACTATCCCCGCGGCGAAATCGGCCGAGCGCAGGCGCTGCAGGCCCGTGCCTGTGGGGTGCCGCCCTCCATTCACATGAACCCCGTGCTGCTCAAGCCGCAAACCGAAATCGGCTCGCAAGTCGTGCTGCGTGGGCGCGTGCTCGGCAATTGGCCGGCCCGTACTTATCACCACCTGCGCCAGACGCTCATTCCGGCGATCAACGACAGCTACTATCGCCTGGCAGCTGAGGCCGATCTCGTCCTGGTCGAAGGGGCCGGCAGCGGCGCGGAAATCTATCTGCGGCGCTCGGATATCACCAACATGCGCCTGGCCGAAAACCTCGACTTGCCGGTGGCCTTCGTCGGTGACCTCGACCGCGGCGGTACCATGGCAGCCATCGTCGGCAGCCACGCTTTGCTCAGTCAAACCGATCGCGCCCGCGTCGTCGGCTACCTGGTGAACAAATTCCGCGGCGACTTTTCCCTGTTCGAGCCAGCCTGCAAGATCATCACCGCGTATACCGACTGGCCTTTTTTAGGCATGGTCCGTTGGTTCGAGCAAGCCGACCGCCTGCCGGCGGAGGACTCCCTGGCCTTGGAACGGCCTGCGCAAACCACCGGCGCAGCCCTGCGCATCGCCGTGCCCAAGCTCTCGCGCATCGCCAATTTCGACGACCTCGATCCGCTGGCCGCCGAACCCGGCGTCGACTTGCAGTGGATCAAACCGGGCCGGCCCATCCCGGCTGACACGCATGTCGTCATCCTACCCGGCTCCAAGGCAACTCGCGCCGATCTGGATGGGCTCAGACAAAACGGCTGGGATATCGACATCCACGCCCATGTCCGCCGCGGCGGCCGGGTGGTCGGTTTGTGCGCCGGCTACCAAATGCTCGGCCGGGTCGTGCGCGATCCCGAGGGCATCGAGGGGCCGCCGGGGGAAACGCCGGGTCTGGGCCTGTTGGAGCTCGATACCGACATCGGCGGCGACAAGCGCCTAATCGAGATCGACGCCATCGAACAACACAGCAACTGCCGCCTCCACGGCTATGAAATGCACATGGGCCGTACCACCGGCCCCGGGCTTGACCGGCCTTGGTTGAGCCTGTCCCCCAGCGGCGCTCAGCCGGCCCGCAACGAAGGCGCGCGCTCCGCCGACGGCCGGGTGATGGGCGGTTATCTGCACGGTATTTTCGCCGCCGACGCCTTTCGCCGCCATTGGCTGGAACAGCTCGGCGCCCAGGCTTCGCAGCTCGACTTCGAGGCCCAGGTCGAAGCGACGCTGGATGAACTGGCCGATCACCTGGAGGCCAATCTGGATCTCGACGCCCTCCTCGCCCTGACCCGCTGACCCCAGCCAAACCCTCTCAAGTCACAAGGTCTTATGTGAAGTACCCATGGCTCATGCTAGGATATAGATCATTTCATAACCCACCAAGGTGATATGTCTACTACCCAAGCAACGAGTCGAATTCGCGAAATTCCCTACAACTACACCTCTTTCTCCGACCGCGAGATCGTCATCCGCCTGTTAGGCGAGTCCATGTGGGACGTGCTCAACCGGCTGCGGGGCGAGCGCCAGACCGGCCGTTCGGCGCGGATGCTGTTCGAGGTCCTGGGTGATATCTGGGTCGTGCAGCGCAATCCCTATCTGCAGGACGATCTGCTCAATAATCGGCGGCGACTGCAGGCCCTGGTCGAGGCCATGCACCACCGGATCGAGCAAATCGTCGCCCGGGCGGCTGGCAATCAGCTGGCCCTGCAACTAGCCGACCAGGCTCGCACGGCGGTCGCCCGCTTCGCCGACTGGTTCCCGCAGCAACAAAAGCTGCGCCGCAAGGTTTACAACCGTCTGAAAAAAGAAACCCGCAAGGACAACATCGCCTTCGATGGCCTGGCGCGGGTCTCGCATGTGACCGATGCGACCGACTGGCGGGTGGAATTCCCCTTTGTGGTGCTTTATCCAGACTCGGAAGCACAAATGCGCGGGCTGATCGCCGCCTGTGTCGAGCTGGGGCTGACCGTGATCCCCCGCGGTGGCGGCACGGGTTATACCGGCAGTGCCGTACCCATGGACGAGCAAACAGCGGTCATCAACACCGAGAAGCTCGAAGGGATCGGGCCAATCGAGTCCATGGATGTCACCGGCGATGGTGAGCTAACGCCGACCGTGCGCGTCGAATCCGGCGTCGTTACACGCCGGGTAGCCGAGGTCGCCCAAGCTCAGGGACTGGCCTTTGCCGTCGATCCGACCTCCCAGGACGCCTCCACCATCGGTGGCAACATCGCCATGAACGCCGGCGGCAAGAAGGCCGTCCTGTGGGGCACTTGTGTGGATAACCTGGTTGCCTGGCGGATGGTGACCCCGGAGGCAGAGTGGATTGAGGTCGAGCGCATCGGTCATAACCGCGGCAAGATCCACGACCAAGAAACCGTGCGCTTTAGGGTGCGGCGCCTGCAGGCCGACGGCCAGACCCCAACCGGCGCAGACCGGATTATCGAGATGCCCGGCACGACCTTCCGCAAAGTGGGCCTGGGCAAGGATGTCACCGATAAATTCCTCGGCGGCCTGCCGGGGGTGCAGAAGGAAGGCTGCGACGGCCTGGTCACCTCGGCCCGCTTCGTCCTGCATCGCATGCCCGAGCATACCCGCACGGTCTGCCTGGAGTTCTATGGCAACGATCTGCATGAGGCGGTCCCGGCCATCGTCGAAATCAACGATTTCCTGGCCCGGGATCCGGCGGTCATGCTGTCCGGGCTCGAGCATCTCGACGATCGCTATGTGCGGGCGGTGAAATACACCCCGAAAAGCGCCCGTGGCGAGCGGCCCAAGATGGTGCTGCTGGCCGATATTCATGGCGATGACCCGGACGCGGTGGCGCAGGCGGCTTCGCAGGTGGTGCGGCTGGCCAACGCCCGCAATGGCGAGGGCTTTATCGCCGTCAGCCCCGAGGCGCGGCGGACCTTCTGGCTGGACCGCGCCCGTACCGCGGCGATCGCGGCGCATACCAACGCCTTCAAAATCAACGAGGACGTGGTCATTCCGCTGGAGCGCCTGGCCGAGTACACCGAGGGCATCGAGCACATCAATATCGTGCAGTCGATCCGCAATAAGCTGCGCATGCTCGACGAGATCAGCGCCTATTTGGCCGACAAGCATCCCGAGCTCGAACGCGAGCCCGACTATGAGGCCTCCGCGGAAAACGCCGCCATCCTGCAGGCCAAGACCGAGCAGGGGATCGGCCATTTAAACAAAGTACGCGCTCGCTGGCAGTATTTTCTGGATCATCTCGACACGCCGGTCGCCGAGCTTGCCGACTGGCTGCAAACCGAGCTCGGCGACCGCGCCCGCCCCGACGACAAGCTGGTGCATCTGCTCCTGCGCCGCGATCTGGTGGTCTCCTATCGCCGCGAGATCGAGTATTGTCTGCAAGAACTGTTCGGCGGCAAGCGCATGGCGCCGGTGCTCGAGCGTATCGCCGAGATCCATGACCGGGTACTGACCAGCCGCCTGTTCATCGCCCTGCACATGCATGCCGGCGACGGCAATATCCACACCAACATCCCGGTCAATTCCAATGACTACGACATGATGCACGAGGCCGAGCGCATCGTGGCTCAGGTCATGGAACTGGCCCGGCGCCTGGACGGCGTGATTTCCGGCGAACACGGCATCGGCCTGACCAAGATGCAGTACCTCGAGCCCGAGGCGGTCAAGCGCTTCGCCAGCTACAAGCAGCAAGTCGATCCGCGGGGCCACTTCAATCGCGGCAAGCTGATGCCCGGCTCCGGCCTGCAAAATGCCTACACCCCCTCGCTGCGGCTGGTCGAGCAGGAAGCCCTAATTCTCGAAGAGAGCGAGCTCGGCCGGCTCAACGAGGAGATCAAGGACTGCCTGCGCTGCGGCAAGTGTAAACCGGTCTGCAACACCCATGTACCGCGGGCGAATCTGCTGTACTCGCCGCGCAACAAGATCCTGGCCACGGGGCTGATCATCGAGGCCTTCCTTTATGAGGAACAGACCCGGCGGGGCATCTCCCTGCGGCATTTCGATGAGATGAACGATGTCGCCGACCATTGCACGGTCTGCCATAAATGCCTGCCCCCGTGCCCGGTGGATATCGACTTCGGCGATGTCACCATTCACATGCGCAACGCCCTGAAAACGCGTGGTAAACGCAAGGCCAATCTGGCCAGTCAGGCCTCCATGGCCTTTTTGAATATCAAGGACCCGACCACCATCAAGCTCATGCGCCAGGGCATGATCGAATGGGGCTTTGCCGCCCAGCGCTTCGGCTCGCGCATGGCCCGGGCGCTCAAACTAGTGGACAACCAGCAGCCGCCGGCGACCACCGGCCGGCCCGAGCTGCCCACCCAGGTCGTGCAGTTTTTGCGCAAGCCCATGCCGGGCAATCTGCCGAGCAAGACCACCCGTGCCTTGCTCGGTGCCGAGGATGGCAAGTCTATCCCGATCATCCGGGATCCCGCCAAGGTTACCGATGACAGCGATGCGGTGTTTTATTTCCCCGGCTGCGGCTCCGAGCGCCTGTTCAGCGAGGTAGGGCTGGCCACCCTGGCCATGCTCCATCATCTCGGGGTGGAAACGGTCATGCCGCCCGGCTATCTGTGCTGCGGCTATCCGCAAACCGCCGGCGGCGACGAGCGCAAGGGCCGGCAGATCACCACGGAGAACCGGGTGCTATTCCACCGGGTCGCCAACACCTTGAATTATATGGATATCAAGACGGTCCTGGTGTCCTGCGGAACCTGCATGGATCAGCTGCTGACCTACGAGTTCGAGCGCATTTTCCCCGGCTGCCGGCTAATGGATATCCATGAATACCTCCTGGAACGCGGCGTGCATCTGGAAGATACCCACGGGATGCAATACCTGTATCACGATCCCTGTCATACGCCGATCAAGCACTACAATCCCACCAAGGTGGCAGCCGAGCTGATGGGCGGCCAGGCGCAGCTCTCGGACCGCTGCTGCGGCGAAGCCGGCACCTTTGCCATCAGCCGCCCAGATGTCGCCACCCAGGTGCGGTTCCGTAAGCAGGAAGAGCTGCACAAGGGCATCGAAGCGTTAACCGGCAAACCGCGCGCTGAGGGCGATGTCAAGCTACTGACGACCTGCCCGGCCTGCCAGCAGGGTCTATCCCGCTACCGCGATGACACCGGACTGGAGACGTCCTACATCGTCGTCGAGCTGGCCAATCATCTGCTTGGCGAGAACTGGCAGGCTCAGTTCGTCGAACAGGCGCGTAACGGCGGGGTCGAGCAGGTATTGCTTTAAGGCGTCTTCCGGGGCGCCACCTCGCACAGTAACGTTTTGTAAATCGGAAAACCGCTGATCGGATCGAAATGATTCATATCGGTTAACGCGTTGATATTGGCGGTTTGCCAAGCCTCAGGCCCGACCGGTGTGCCGCCGCCCATACTGGCGTCCACCGTGCCGGGCATGATGGCCTCGGTCACCTCGGCGACCATGGTGACGCGGCCGCGCGGCGAACGGATTTCGACCGAATCGCCATCTTCAATGCCGCGTGCTGCGGCGTCTTGGGGATGCATGGTCACCGTGGGCGCAGGCTGGTGACGGACCAGGCCGGGGATACCGTGATGCTGGGAACGGAAATCCGTAGCCACCCGCGCGCCGGTATTCAGGACCAAAGGATAGTTCTGCGCCAGCGGCGGATTGCCGAGCGGCCCCTCAGCCGGCTCGGTATAAACGGGCAAGGGATCATAGCCATAGTCGGCGAGAATGCTGGAGGTAATTTCCAACTTACCGGAAGGCGTGGCAAAACCGGGCTGGCCATCGGTGCGCAGCTTTCCCGTCTGCCATTTGCGGTATTCCATGGGCACGTTCGGCTTGCTGACCCAACCGCCGGCGCGTTCGACGTCTGCCAACGTGTAGCCGCTCTCCGCCAGCGCGGTACGCCGGAGGGCCTCGACGGTTTGCGGGAATTTATCGCCATAGCCCAAGCGCTTGGCCAGCTCGGCCATGATGAAGAAATCGCTGCGGGCCTCACCGATGGGGTCAATGACCGGTTCGCGCAAGCGGAAGGTATTGCCATGGCGCATGTAGGAAGCAATCTCAAAGCCGGTGGTCGCCGGCAGCACAAGGTCGGCATAGGCGCAATCGGCGGTAAGCTGGCGATCGATGCAGACCAGAAAGTCTAGGCCACTCAAGGTCTTGCGCCAAATTTCGGGCTGGGGCCAGGCGGTCAGCAGCGACCCCCCCAGCACGATCAAGCCGCGCAAGGGATACGGTTTGCCGTCGAGCACCGCCTCCGGGATGGCGATGGCATGGGATTCGCCGCGATAGTCGCTGTATAGCGGAAAGCGATCGCGGCCCAGAGCCTTCTCCACCGCTGGATTGGCCAGCAGATGCTGGCGATTAGGTGCGAACGTGTTGGCCGGCATGCGAAAACAACGGCCGCCGGGCACGTCGATCTGCCCGGCGATCCCCCACAGCACCAAGGTCGCGCGAATGGCCTGCACCCCGCTGTCACTGTATTCCAGGCCCGTGTACATGACCGGGCTCGCCCCCTGGGCGGTGGCGATGCGTCGGGCCAGGCGCCGGATGGTCGGGCTCGGCACACCGGTGATCGCGGCAACCCGTTCCGGGGTGAAATCCTTGACATAACGCTCGAATTCGGCGAACCCTAAGGTCCATTCAGCGACGAATGCGTGATCATAGCGGCCTTCAGCCACCAAGACATGGGCCAGCCCCAATGCCAGCGCCCCATCGGTGCCGGTGCGAATCGGAATCCACTCAGCCTCGGCACGCTGTGCAGTTTGGGTACGCTGCGGATCGATAACAATAACCTCGGCGCCGCGGGCTTTAGCTTGCAGAATCCGGTCCATATTCTTGGGCGGGGTATCAGTGGCCGGATTGGCGCCCCATACGACGATCAGCTCGGCTTGTTCGAGATCCGAGAACATGTCGATGAACATACCACCGAGGGTGACATGCGGGGCGATCATGGCCATACTGACATAACACAGCGCGCCCACCCCGAAGGTATTGGGCGAACCGAACGGAAACAGCACGCTCGAGGCCGAGGAAACCGCCACCCCCGCAGGCTGGAACAGATCACACAGCGCTAGCTCGAAGCTGCCGCGACCGGTATAAATGCCGGTGGCCTCAGGCCCGGATTCGGCCTTGATGGCTTGCAGCTTGGCGGCGATCTCTGCCATCGCCGCATCCCAGCTGATCGGCTCGAAATCCATGTGGCCCTTGGGGCCGGTGCGCCGCAGCGGTTGCCGCAAGCGCTGCGGTGAATACACAATCTCGGGCGCATGCCGACCGAGCGGACAGATCGCCCCCAGCGGATGATCGGGATCGGCGTCGACCGCAGCCATCCGGCCTTGGTGATCGAAGCCGACCTCGACCCAACAGGCGGCGGGACAGATGCCGCACAGCGCTTTGGTGGGCGCGCGGCGGCTGGCATCGGCGGTAGCAGTCATGCGGTTCTCCCTGGACGTGGTTGGACATGAAGCCGAACGGCAATTGGCGGCGCAGTGTATCCAAGCGGTTTACCGCAGACAATGCGCCTGAGAAGCTTTATCCTTGATCCCGGTTTTATTCAATATCAATCGAGGGACACTATGTCGCTATTCGATCAGTTGAAAGAAAAAAGCAACGCGGCGAGCACGCCGGGTGGCATGCAAGAGCAAGCCCAATTTGTGGAATACATCAAGCTGCAAGCCTACGCCGATCAGTACATCGACCGGCAGGAGGAATACCGTATTCTGGAAAAAGGCATCGATCTGGGCATTGCTATCGACCAGGGGCGCAAGCTGCTCGAAGATACCGCCGCGCGAATGAACTGGGTATTGGAATCGGCAATCGAGGACAAGGCCGTCGAACAACTCGCGACTTATGCCGATGCGCATAAGCATGTCGACAAGAAGGGCTTCATGCAGATCGCCAATCAATTGAGCCAAGCCAGCCAGGGCCAGATCAAGGAGGACGAGGCCAAGCGGCGCCTCAAGAAAATGCTGCTCGATCGCGGCATTGCCTATCGCGAAGGTGGCGTATTCGGCAGCGATTGGCTGTCCGATATCCATTAACCTTTTTTGCCGGAAACCTCACGCTGACTTCCGGTCTATCTCAACCCAGTTACCCTAACGACTCACTAAGGAGCGAACTAATGGGTTTATTCGATATGTTCAAAGGCGATGACAACGCCGAGATGACCCCGCATCTCGCCTTCGCTACGGCCTTGTTATACATGATGTCCGCCGACGGCGAGATTGACAACGAGGAGGTCGGCCATTTGCTGACCGTGCTCGGCGGAGAAAACAAAAAGGGAACCATCGGCGTCGGCGCCCAGAATCAGGCGCTATTGGACAAGGCGGTCAAATACCACCGGCAGCACTCGCTCGATGAATTACTGGCAACTATCACGCCGCTGCTCACCGACAGCCAAAAAATGTGCATTCTGATGAATCTGCTCGATTCGGCGCTCTCGGATGGCACGGCCGAACAGGGCGAGCAGGACATGTTCGAGCAGATCAAGCAGTCCTTCGGTATCAGTGACGAACGCTTCAAGCCGTTTTTCGAAGTGATTGTCATGAAAAACGATCGCAGCGTATTCACCGATGAGAACCACCCCATGAACCAGCCGGGTTATCAGGTCAAGCTCTCCGGCATGGATTGATAACCGGGTATACCAACGACAGTCTGCTATAGAGCCGTATATTTGCGGTCAGGCACCCAATTCGTGGCCGGTTGAAACCGGCCCTACACGATGTCGGACGAAATTATTTGACTCCGTGTGGCTGTAAATGCCTCGCCGAGGCCGGTTGAAACCGGCCCTACGCAAATCGGCCGGTTACTTTCGGCCGAAAGCTCATTGGAGAGCTCATTGTAGGGCGAGCTTCAGCCCGCCTCACCAACGGCTAACCT
>CAYFSA010000007.1:11676-46324 GCA_964345605.1 uncultured Ectothiorhodospiraceae bacterium | reverse complement strand
TAGGGCGGGTTTCAACCCGCCCCGCAGCGCCGCTCGCCACCGTAGCCGGGTCGTTTGAAATCGACCCTGCCCAGAATCGGTTTTAATCTTCAGCCTAACCTGCAGCACTCAAAGCAGCAAACCGGTAATTCCAATACGGTTATTAGAAAGCAAACTCTCGGCCGCTGCCAGTCTGCGAGCCAGCAGCAAGCCAACCGGGAGAGCCTCTGGAAGTTATAGGGGTGACTAAGGTCAATAAAAAGAATCATTCGCACTTGCATCATTATATCAATGCGTATATCTTTATCAATAAGCGCCCAGGGGAACACCGCAGGCGGTGCCCCCTCTCCACCGTTTGTGGCCCCCTGCAGCGTGCTTAAACGATGGTTTTGATATAACGATATGCTTAGAAATGGGCTATGGCATGACACGATATATTGTGGTGGGCATGATGGTGAGCGGGCTGTTTGCCGCGCTGCCGGCAACGGCTGAACAACAGGATGATACGCAGGCAGCGGCTGCCAAAAGCGATGCGGTTGCGCTGGAGGAGCTGGAAATTACCGGAACCTTGCGGGAGAAGCTGGAGCGGCTGGGAACCCTCAAGGATGTCATCGAGAAAACCGAAGTGCTGACCCAGGAGCGGCTGCAGGCCAAGCAGGCGAGCAATCTGAGTCAGGCGGTTGAGAACGAGCCCGGGATTCGGGTCAATAATGAGTGCTCGATGTGCGCTATCAAGCGGGTCATGATCAACGGCCTGAAGGGCGAGCACACGACCATTCTGATCGACGGCGTGCCGGTGCATTCGGTGGTCTCGAGCTATTACGGCACCGATGCGGTGACCACCGCGGGAGTGGAACGCATCGAAGTGGCGCGCGGTTCCGGGGCATCCCTGATCGCGCCCGAGGCGATCGGCGGGACCATCAATATCGTCACCAAGAAGGCCGAGCGCAATGGGGCAACGGTGGATGTGAGCGCCGGCGAGGACGGCTATCGGCGGGCCGCCCTGGAGGCCACCGGGGTTGCCAATGAAGGGCGGACGCGGGCGACCCTGAGCGCCCAGTACGATGACATCGATCAATTCGATGGCGATGATAACGCAGTCAATGAAAACCCGGGTCTGGAGAATCGCTCGGTCACGATGGATTTGGCCCATGATCTGACGCCCAATGATCATCTCGAGCTGCGGCTGGCGAGCTTCCGTTCCAATGTGCAGGGCGGGCCGCTAGGCAGCAGCCCGGCCCAGACGATCGCTTCGATCGTGGAGGGCGAAACCCCGGCGGCTGAGTTGTTCGAGAATGGCGATGTCCGCCAGACCTTTACGGGCAATCCCTGGGAGACCGCCGAGATTATCTGGACCAGCCGCGAGGAGGTGACCCTGCGCTGGCTGCATGCCTTCGGTGCCAAAACGAATCTGCAAGTCACCGGCAACTATGTCAATCATGGCCAGGATTCGTTTTATGAGGGCTTCGATTACGTCAATGATGACGATATCTTCTATGGGGATGTGCGCCTGAGCCATTTCCTCGGTTACGGCCACATGCTGACCATCGGCACCGATGTACGCAGCGAACAGATGCGCTCGCAGTCCGACGAGCTGACGCGCCTGCAGGCGGCCAATCCAGAAATGACCGGCGACAGTTTCGATTACCGTGCCTTCGGCGGCTATCTGCAGGATGTCTGGACGCCGACGCAGGACCTGGAGTTGTCGTTCGCCTTGCGGCTCGATGGCATCACCGCCGACTGGATCGAGCAGGGCGATGGCAACGAGATCAGTGAATTCATGGTGTCGCCGCGGTTTCATGGCCGCTACTTCCATGCGCCTCAATGGGTTTCCCGGGTGTCGGCCGGGCGCGGCTACCGGGCACCGCTGACCTTCTTCGAGTCCGATCATGGCATTTTGGAAGATGGCTTCCAGACCCGTGTCGATGATCTGGAGAAATCCTGGTCGACGGGCTATGCCCTGAGCTTCGAGGGGCAGAGGCTCAGCTCGACCGCTTCGTTCGCCTGGACCCGGGTGACCGATATCGCTTTTATCGACGCGGCCTTCGGCAGCGGCCGCCCGTCCCTGGTGAACGCGGATGACAGCGTGTCGGTACGCACTTATGACATCGTCGCTGGCTATGAAATGCTGCCAGGCGTGTCGCTGGGGGCGGCGTATGAGTTCTTCGATTATAGCGATGAGTACAAAAGCACCTTCCCCGTAGCGCCTATCGAGATGCGGGCCCGCCTGTTATTCGATTACGCCCGGGGGCCGTGGACCTTCAACTCAACCTTGACCTGGATCGGACCGCGGGATCTGGAAGATTACGGCTATGGCGGGCGCTTCAATGTGTTCGATGATGCCAACGGCAATGGCCAGGTCGATGCCGGCGAGCTGCAGGATCCCAAGGAAACGGATGCCCCGCATTATTTTACCCTGGATTTGCGGGTGGCCTATCAGCTGACTCAAGTGTTTTCCACTTACGTGGGCGTGAATAATTTGTTTGATTACAATCAAGCCGATGATGAGGACTCGCCGCTGTTCTGGGAGCAAGACGGGAACGAGGCGGCTTATGACGTCGGCCATATTTATGCCCCATTACGTGGACGGTATGTGTTCGGCGGTTTTAAGGCTAAATTTTAGGTTATTTGGGCTCCCACAAGCGTGGGAGCCGCATTTTTTCTGCAGCTCGCCCAGCCCCCGCGCGTTTGAGTTAGGCCGTACTTGTCATGCTTTTCCTGTTGCGGCGCTAGACCCTGCAGCCTGTTGGACGGTACCATACGGGTTGTGGGGGTTCAGTCAGCGCGTTCAGCTCGCCTAAGCGTCGAAGTCGCCTGAGAGTCGCTCAATCCTCGAGTGCGCAATATATTTGTTGTGTCTTTGTTGTCAGTGGCGCAAACTGACCGATTTTGTTCGTGTCGGGTAAGCCAGGCCAAGAGAATCCTATGAAAGACAGACCTCAATCCTTTGCCAAGACGGACCTTTTGGAATGCGGCTATGGGCGGATGTTCGGCCCGGGTAATGCGCAACTGCCGGTCGGTAACATGCTGATGGTCGACGCAATTACATTGATTACCGACAGCGGGGGTGAATATGGAAAAGGCGAGATCATTGCCGAGCTGCATATTCAGCCCGATCTGTGGTTTTTCGACTGCCACTTTCCAGGCGATCCAGTAATGCCGGGCTGTTTGGGGCTCGATGCTATGTGGCAGTTATTGGGCTTCTTCTTGGCGTGGAAAGGCAACGAAGGGCGTGGGCGCGCACTCGGGGCGGGTGAGGTGAAATTTACCGGCCAGGTGCTACCAACCGCGAGCAAGGTTACCTATCATTTGCATATCAAACGCTTGATTGAGCGCAAATTGGTCATGGGGATCGCGGATGGCACGGTCAGTGTAGATGGCAAAACCATTTATACGGCCGCGGATTTGCGAGTAGGTTTGTTTACTGCCGGACAGATGGAGGGCTAACTACATGCGCCGCGTGGTTGTAACAGGTATGGGGATTGTCTCCGCTTTGGGCAATGATGCTGAGTCGGTAACCGCAAGTCTGCGTGCGGGCCATTCGATGATTCAGGCGCGTCCCGAGTATGCCGAGCTCGGTCTGCGCAGTCAGGTTGGCGCCAAGCCGGTCATCGATTTGGCCGAGCATATCGATCGCAAGACACTCCGGTTTATGGGGATGGCCGCCGGTTATGCTTATGTTGCCATGGCGGCGGCGATTGCTGATGCCGGTTTAACCGAAGCCGAGGTGTCTCATGAGCGCACGGGAATTATCGCCGGCTCGGGCGGGGCGAGCTCATCGAGTCAGGTGGAAGCGGCTGACTTGCTGCGGGAAAAAGGCCTCAAGCGCGTGGGTCCTTATCGAGTGACGCAAACCATGGGCAGCACGGTATCGGCCTGTCTGGCGACACCCTTCCAGATCAAAGGGGTGAACTACTCGATCTCCTCGGCCTGCTCAACCAGCGCGCATTGCATCGGCAATGCGGCTGAGCTGATTCAGCTCGGCAAGCAGGATATCGTGTTTGCCGGCGGCGGCGAAGAAGAGCACTGGTCTACGACTGTATTGTTCGATGCCATGGGTGCGCTGTCGACCAAATACAACGCGACTCCCGAGCAGGCCTCACGGCCCTATGATGCTGACCGCGATGGTTTTGTGATCGCTGGCGGCGGCGGCATGCTGGTGCTCGAAGACTATGAGCATGCCCAAGCGCGTGGTGCTCAGATTTATGCGGAGCTGACCGGCTATGGGGCGACTTCGGATGGCTACAACATGGTGGCGCCCTCGGGTGAAGGGGCCGAGCGCTGCGTTAAACAAGCCATGGCGACGGCCAAGCAACCTGTAGAATATATCAATGCCCACGGCACCGGCACGCCGGCTGGCGATTTGGTAGAGCTGCATGCCATGCGGTCCATTTTCGGCGAGGCCATGCCCTGGATTAGCGCGACTAAGTCGCTAACCGGCCATTCCCTGGGAGCGGCGGGTGTGCAGGAAGCGATTTATAGCTTATTGATGCTGCATCATGGCTTCATCGCGCCGAGTGCTAACATCCAAGCCCTTGATCCCGAAGCCGAAGGCATGCCGATCGTCCGTGCATGCCACGAGCAAGGCTTGTCCAGTGTGATGAGTAATAGCTTTGGCTTTGGCGGGACTAATGCCAGCTTGGTGTTCGAGCGCTTGAGCGAGTACTGATGCGCCTCTATTGAGCCGTTTGCGGGGAGCCTTCTTGTGTCGTTTGCTCGGCCAGGCGTTCCTGGAGCTGTTGTAGGGCCGGGTCGCGGGGATCGGCTTTGACCGCGAGTTTTGCCAGCACCAGGGCCCGGGTATAATTGCCTGCCTCGCGCTCGGCTTTTGCCTGGGCCACAAAATGTTCGGCGATTTGCGCCAACCCCGCGAGTGCCTGCCGATCGTAAGGATGAATGTCCAGAATCCGCTGGTAAGCGTCGTAAGCACTGCTGCCGGAAGGCTCCATGAGGCGTCCCACCATGCGATGGACCTCCGCAACTTCCAGCAAACGCTCGACTTGTGCCGCCTGTTCGGCATTCATGGGTTCGGGGTCGGGCAATGCGGCCGATTGCATGGATTGATTGGCCGGGTTGAAGTAAATAGCCACTGGCACCATCAATGTTGCCAATAGCAGAGCGGCAAGCCCCAGTTGGGTCCGCCGACGGGGTTTGTTTTCCAATGCCTCCACCAGCTCCGTGGCATCGGTGAGCCGGTCCTCGCGCTCGAAGGCCAGCCCCGCAGCGATGACCCGCCATTGGCGTTGGTTAATACCGGAAATTCGTTCGGGCTTGAGCTTTTTTGCGCGGGCCAGCGGGGCCGCTACCCGATCGAACGGATGCCGCCCGGCCAATAACTCATAGGCCATACAAGCCAATGCATAGATATCGTCGCGTGGATCGGGCTCAAGCCGGGCGAACATCTCGCAGCTGGCATAACCGGGTGTGAGCGCACCAAGCGAGCCGGCGTCAAAAAGCGTTTCGTTGCTGTCGGTGTCGGCTTGCGCGGCCGCGCGAGCGATGCCGAAATCCAGCAGTTTGACGGTCCCCTGATCAGTGATAAAGACATTGCCCGGTTTAATATCGGAATGGACGATATGCTTGTTATGGGCATAGGCCAGTCCTGCCGCCATGCCGCGGATGAGGGGCAGGGCGTCCGCCAAGGCCAGACCACTGCCCTGAACGCGTTTAATGACACTGGCCAAGGGTTCGCCCTGCAATAGCTCCATGGTCATGTAGACCACAGGCCCATCGCGATCGAAATCGTAAACCGTGACGATATTGGGATGGGCGAGTTGCTGGGCTTTTTTGGCCTCCCGCTGCAAAGCCATGAACGCACTGGGATGGCGGCGGAATTCGTCACCCAGGATTTTGATCGCAATCTGCGACTGGCGGTCCATGGCCTCCTCCCGGCGCCGATCCCGTGCTTTGTAAACCACGCCCATGCCGCCCTTGGCGACGACTTCCTCGAGCACAAAACGCTCCTTCAATACCGTGCCGATGTCGACCTGATTGAAAACAGTCTGGCCAGGGGAGGTTGCCGGATCGAAGGCGTCTATACTTGCCGGTGCTGACCCTGCGGCCAACGCGGTAGCCGCTTGCTGACTCGCATTGGAGGTGCCAATGGCCGCAGGATTGTCTGTTACTGGCGCGTGCTCGGTACCGGTTGAGGATGCGTGCTGGGGAATCATCCGGGTTGCTGCGTCATCGTCGCTTTCCTCAATGACTTGCATCAGCTTAGTCGCGATCTCGTCCAAGTGCGTCGCCGAGAATCGGCCGCTTTCCCGCAGGCGCGTGATACCCGCTTGCACCTCGGCTGCTTGCCAGGATTGCTCCCGTGCTTGTTGCCAGAGCGTCTGCAACGGCAGCTGACCTTGTACAGCAGCAGTTAAGGATTTATCCACGCGGCTCATAATGGTTTGCCTTTGGTTCAAATAGCGGGCAATGAGCTATTGGTCTGCAACCTAATAGTGGGTATCATCACCTGGCTGTCAGCTCAAGTGCAACAGCTTCATTTAATGAGTGATCAATCGTTACGAGGGGTTAGTAATGCGTTTAAAAACAATTTTTGCAAGTTTAATGGTGGTTTTGTTGTCCGGTTGTGCGTCCTCTTTTCCCGTCGGAGGGCTCTATACTGATCTGAAACTGCCGATGGACGCGGAGAGTGCCGCAGGATCGACCAAGGTTGGCGAGGCCGAGTGCAGCTCGATTCTCTCCTTGGTTGCTACCGGCGATTGCAGTATTGATACCGCCATGAAGAACGGTGGCCTCTCCGAGGTTCATCATGTCGACTGGTATGCCAATAACATTCTAGGGATTATTGGCAATTACAAAATCATCGTCTACGGTAATTAAACCAATTGCCAAGCTGTGACCTGAGCCGCTTCGGCAGGGATGCCGAAGCGAGCACTCAGCCACAGTGCAGGCGGTTACGCTGTGATTAAGTGGCATATTGAATGGTGCGATTGTTGCGTCAGGGAATCCCAAGCAGCTTATGCATTTGCGGGCTGAGGCGCCAACGGGGATGGCGCAGGCAGTAGGCGATGGCTTCTTCGGTATTCGCAGCCAGTTCCGGTCCATCCATGGGTTGGAGAAAAAAATGCGTAAAATCAAGATGCTCAAATTGTTCCGGTTGAGTGTTGGCCTGCGGATAGACTAATTTCAGTTCGTTGCCTTGTTCAATATGGATTTCAGTGCCCCCTTTGGGGCTGACGCAGATCCAATCCAGATCGCTCGGCGCTGGGCAGGTGCCGTTGGTTTCCACGGCGACCGCAAAGCCTCGGTGATGCAGGGCGTCAATGAGCGCCGGGTCGAGTTGCAGCAAGGGTTCGCCGCCGGTACACACGACTAGGGGGCGGGCCAGTGGATCGCTGTTACGGGGCCAAGTTGCGCGAATCCGATCGGCTAGCTCATCGGCTGTGGTGAATTTCCCGCCGCCAGGCCCATGCACGCCGCGAAAATCCGTATCACAAAACCGGCAAGTCGCCTGAGCGCGATCCGTTTCCCGGCCGGACCAGAGGTTACAGCCGCTGAAGCGGCAAAAAACCGCTGCCCGGCCGGCCTGGGCGCCTTCTCCTTGAAGCGTGAGAAAAATTTCCTTGACGCTATAGGTCATCAGAGCACTGCTACTTCGCCAGACCAGCCTGATTGCTGGGCTCAGGCCGGTGTGAATCGCTTTAGCAAAGGATCGGACAGGCCTGCCTCGCGAAATCCCTTGGCCCGGAGCAAGCACGCATCGCATTGCTGGCATGGGCGGCCATGCGGGTCCGGATCATAGCAGCTATGCGTCAAGCCATAGTCCACCCCTAGGGCCACGCCGCGGCGAATAATGTCGGCTTTGGTCAAGCTGATCAAAGGCGTGTGGATGCGATAATGCTGACGCTGTTGCACGCCCGCGGCAGTTGCCAGATTGGCCATGGTTTCAAAGGCCTGGATGAACTCGGGGCGGCAATCCGGGTAGCCGGAATAATCGAGGGCGTTCACGCCGATAAACAGATCATTGGCATCAAGCGTTTCTGCCCAGGCGAGCGCAAAGGACAGAAAAATGGTGTTGCGGGCGGGTACGTAGGTGACCGGAATAGGCTGGCCGACATGCTCGACCGCGGTGCCTTTAGGCACGTCAATCGTATCGGTGAGCGCGGAACCGCCAAAGCGACGCAGGTCGATGTCGATGACCGCATGCTCACTGACACCGAAGGCACTGGCAACCCGGGTGGCTGCCTCCAGCTCAAATTCATGCCGCTGCCCATAGCGGAACGACAAGGCATACGGGATGTAGCCGGCTTCTTTGGCGATTGCCAGCGTCGTGCTCGAGTCCAGGCCGCCACTGAGCAAGACGACGGCATTTTTCATGGTGTGCACTGCAAGTTGATAGCCAGTGGGTCATTATTGCGCCGCTTGATCATCATTCGGTTCCTCTAATAGCGCCCCGCAATGCGGGCAGCGTTTGCTCTGTGGCTCGCGCTGGGCCTGGATTTGTTCGAGAAAGGCCGAGCCCAGGATGGCCGCGGGTATACTCGAAAAGGCCTCGGGCTGGGCATGATGCTCGGAAGGTGAAGGCCAGCACCGTGGCTACCTCGATGATCCAGAACAACTCGCCAAACTGCATGCGCAGGCTATCGACGGTCTCCAGCACCAGCGCGATCAGATTGATGGCCACCAGTGTAATGAGCAAGGCGTCGAAGCTGTAGCTCAGCGCGTTTTGGCGGCTGGTGGCCTCAAGAATCTCGTAGATGCGGGAGCGCGTCATAACCGATGGCATGCTTACGTCGATAATTGAGTATGTTACCGTTTTACCTGCCGGTCTGCATCCCTTAGCGCGGCGATTGCTTGAATCAGCGGAGTTAAGTCATGGCGATGCGAGAGAATTTACTCAAACTCTTAGAGCAAGGTCAGGATACGGCCCTGTTACGCTTTACTTTGGGCGGTGATTATCTCAAGACCGGCGAGAACGAGGCGGCGGTTGAACAGCTCCGCCAGGCGGTGCAGCTGGACCCCAAATACTCGGCGGCCTGGAAGCTATTGGGTCGGGTACTGACCGAAACCGGAGACAACCAAGCCGCTATCGAAGCCTACGAGCAGGGGATTGCAACCGCCCAGGCCCAGGGTGATAAGCAGGCCGAGCGGGAGATGCAGGTGTTCTTGAAACGCCTGCAAAAAACCCAGGACGGGGTCGAGTAAGCTGATTGACGCCGAGGTTTGGGCGACGCTGACGCGCAGCGCCTATCGAGTACCGTTACGGGCGAACCTGTTGCAGCCGGCCCATTGGCCGGCGTGGCTGGTCTTGTTGCTGCTGATGGGGGTGGGCTTGCTGCCCCGGAAGCTATTACGCGGGCTCGGCCATCTGCTCGGTTGGTGCGGATTTTGGCTGGCGCCCAAGCAGCGGCGGATTGCCCAGACCAATTTGCGGTTATGCTTCCCAACTTGGTCCGAGCGCGCCCGTCGCCGGCTGATTAAGCGGCATTTCCGGCTGGCCGCGCGCTGCTTGATGGACTTGGGGTTGTTATGGGTCAGCGGTCGCCGCCGCTTGCAGCGCTTGGTGCAGATACAAGGCGGTGAGCGCATTCAGGCCTATCAGGCCGAGGGCCGCGCGGTGATTCTCTTGACCCCCCATACCTTGGCGCTGGAGCATGGCGCTGCAGCTTTGACTCAGGCCTGGCCCGGCGTCGGCTTGGTGCGCCCGCTGCGCAATCCGGTAGTGGAATGGGTCAACCATCGCATGCGTACGCGTTACCAAGCCGTGCTTTTCACCCGCCAGCAAGGCTTGCGCTCAGTGCTCAAGGCATTGCGGGCAGGGGCCTTCTTCTATTACCTACCTGATCAGGACCGGGGGGCCGAGCGGTCGGTGTTCGTGCCGTTCTTCGCCGAGCCTAAAGCGACCTTGCCGACGCTAGGCCGGTTGGCGCGCTTGAGCAATGCGGTCGTTTTGCCCACTGTGTGTCGATATGCCCCTGAACTTGATTGCTATCGGGTCGAGGTCGGCCAGCCGCTGCGCGATTTTCCCTCCGACGATGCCACGGCAGATGCGGCTCGCATGAACCGTGAGATTGCCGCACTGATTGAGCCTGACTTGGCGCAATACATGTGGACCTTGCGCTTATTTCGCAGTCGGCCGCCAGGTAAAGCGAAGGTTTACTAGACTCAACTGGCCTGCTTGTTTTGCTTGGCCTGGCGCGCAACTATTTGGCTTCTACCTGCTCGGGCAGCGCCTCATCGGCAATAATATCCCGATAAATCTCGACCCGGTCGCCTTCCTTTAGCGTTGCCGAGAGTTCGCTGAGCTTGCTGAACACCCCGACGCTTTGGCTGGTGAGGTCGATTTCCGGGCAGTCGGCCAGCAGCCCGGATTGCTCGATGGCCTGTTCGATGGTGGTGCCGTCGGCCACCTCCAGGTTGCGCCAGATTTTATGCCGCTCGCCGGCAAAGGCAATACTGATTTGCATAAGTGAGCTTCCGCATACTTTTGTCAGTTGTTTCATAAGTTTTCGCGCCCCGGTAGGGTCGGTTTTAACCGACCACGGCGCCTGGCATCGAGGCTCGGCGAGGCGGGTTAAAACCCGCCCTACGGTGCCGGGTAGGGTCGGTTTTAACCGACCGCGGCGGCTAAAGCCGCCTGCTGGCGCCGGGCACGGCGCTGATCGAGCAGGCGTTTGCCGGCCAGGATAAAGCCCAGGGCAATAAAGCCACCCGGCGGCAGGATGGCCAGCAGAAAGCCGCGATAATCCGGGATAACCGTAATCTCCAGAAACGCCATGCTCTCGCCAAGCAGCAGGGCGGCACCGGCGAACAGAGTGCCGCTGCCGATGATCTCACGCACAGCCCCCAGCACCACCAGCACCAGGGTAAAGCCCAGCCCCATCATCAGGCCGTCGACCATAGCCGGTAATACCGGGTTGCGCGAGGCGAACGATTCTGCCCGGCCGAGGATGGCGCAGTTGGTGACGATCAGCGGGATGAACAAGCCCAGCACCTGATGCAGCTCATGCAGCCAGGCATTCATAAACAAATCCACTAAGGTCACCAGCATGGCGATAATCAGCACGAACACTGGAATACGTACTTCCGGGGTGATGCTGCCGCGCAGCAGGGCCACCAGCAGCCCGGAAAGCACCAGTACAGCGGTCGAGGCGATGCCCATTCCCAGGCCGTTGGTCGCCGTGCCAGTCACCGCCAGCAGCGGACACAGGGCCAGGGATTGGGCAAACACTATGTTGTTGTCCCACAGCCCATCCCGGGCCAGGCGGGTGAAATCGAGCGACATTTAGGAAGCCTCCGCAGCATCGTTGAGTAAGCGCTGGCGCTGGTCGGCAAACCATTGCAGGCCGCCTTTGATGGCATTGACCACGGCCCGGGGCGTGATGGTCGCGCCGGTGAACTGATCGAAGCGGCCGCCGTCCTTTTGCACGGCCCACTGACGGGCCGGCGGCTCGCCCAGCGACAAGCCATTAAATTCGCGAATCCAGTCACTGCGGGCAGCCTCGATCTTGTCGCCCAGGCCCGGCGTCTCGCTATGGCTCAAGACCCGCGCGCCGAGGATCTGGCCCCGGTGATCGAGTCCCAGTAGAATCTCGATCGGTCCGGCATAGCCTTGGCCGGTCACCTGATAGGCCACCCCGGTCAGCTCGCCATCTTGGCGGGCCCGGTAAACGGTCCGCGGCTCACCGTTGGCAGCAGTCAGGGTCAGCGTATCTGTGAGCAAATCGTTATCATGGCGCGCGGCGGGGATGACCGCGGCCAGCGAGGCCCGCAAATCCTCCTGCTGACGCTGCTCGATGGCCTCCTGGGTGGCGAGATTGCCCATCACCAGCAAGGTCGTGGCCAGCAGGGTGAAACCGCCGAGCAGGCCGGCCTGATAGCCGATGCGGCGGCGATAACTTGGCTCGGTCACCGCCGTCATGCCCCGTCCTCCCCGGGCGCCGCCGCGAGCGGCCGCCCGCGCCGATCGCGGCCATAGATCCGCGGCCGCAGCCACTGATCGAGCAGCGGCACCGCAGCATTGCCCAGCATGACGGCAAATGCCACGCCCTCGGGGTAATGCGTCCAGGTGCGAATGACATAGGCCAGCACTCCGCATAGCGCCCCGTAAACCAGCTGCGCTCGCTGCGAGACCGGCGAGGTCACCAGATCCGTGGCGATGAAAAAAGCCCCCAGCAGCGTCGCCCCCGAGACCAGATGATACAGGGGATCGGCATAGCGGCTCGGATCCAGCAGGTGCATCAGACCGGCCAGCAAGGCGATACTGCCCAGCATGGCAACCGGAATCGGCCAGCGGATCACGCGTACATACAACAGCAACAACCCTCCGGCGAGCAGCAGCAGCGCCGAGGTCTCGCCCATGCTGCCCGCCACCGTGCCGAGACCGCCGGCGAGCGGGCTGTAGTCGCCGGGCAGACTCTCAGGGAAACTCGCCCCTTGGCCGATCGCAGTGCGCACCTGATCGAGCACGGTGGCCCCACTCAGGCCGTCAAAGGGTGCCGGCGGCGTACCGAAGGTGATGGCCAGGCCGCTCATCAATTCCGGGGCACTGCCGGAAAACAGCGGCAGGGGCGGGACAAATTGGGTCATTTCCAGCGGAAACGCGATCAGCAGGGCCACCCGCGCTACCATGGCGGGATTGAACAGGTTTTGCCCAATGCCGCCATAAATCTGCTTGGCAATCACAATGGCGATCAGGGCGCCGACCACACCGATCCACCACGGTGCCCAGGGCGGCAGCGTCAGGGCCAGCAGCCAGCCGGTGAGCACCGCCGAGCCATCGAGCAAATGCGCGCGCACCGGTTTGCCGGCCAGGCGCAGGCACACCGCCTCCGCGACCACCGCAGTGAGGATCGTGACGCCGAACAGGAAAATGGCCGGCCAGCCGAATTGCACCAGACCGAACAAAGTCGCCGGCGTCAGGGCCAGCATCACCCAGCCCATGGTGCGGGCGATGCTGGTGGCCTCATGGGCATGCGGGGCGGCGAGCGGCGCGGCGGCACTCATGCGCTCGCCTCCGTTGCGTCGGAACTCGCTGACTGCTGTGCAGCGCGTTTGCGCTTCATGGCTGCCCGCTTGGCCTGTTTCAGCGCCTCCAGGCGGGCCGCGCGCTGTTCGGCCAGCCGCTTGGTCAGGGCCAGTTTTTGCTGCTGCCGGGCCCGCTCGGCCAGCACGCCCTTGGCATGCTGAAAATACTGCACCAGTGGGATATGCGCCGGACACGTATAGGCACAGCTGCCGCAGGCAATGCAATCGTGCAGACCCTGGGCGGCGCTGCCGTCAAAGTCGCCGGTACGGATGCGCGCAGCGAGCTCCAGCGGCACCAAGCCCACCGGGCAGGCCGCGACACAACCGCCGCAGCGGATGCAGGGCATGGGCTGACGCGGGGTGCTTTCCCGCGCCGTCAGGGCGAGCAGGCCATTACTGCCCTTGACGGCCGGCACCTCGGTTCCGGGGATGGCCTGGCCCATCATCGGGCCGCCGCTGATCAGCCGGGCCGGGGGGGCGGTGAAGCCGCCGCAGACCTCGAGCAGATGCGCCAGCGGGGTGCCGATGGCAATCCGCAGATTGCTGGGTCGAGCAATGGCATGCCCGGAAATCGTCATGACCCGCGACACCAGGGGGCGGCCATAGCGCAGGGCTTCATGCACCGCCACCGTGGTCGCCGGATTATGCACAACCACGCCGATATCGGCGGTCAGCCGGCCGGCCGGGGTTTCCTGGCCGGTCAGCACCTTGACCAGATGCTTCTCCGAGCCCATGGGATAGCGATTCGGTAGGCGTGCCAGACGAATTTCGGCATGCGGCTTAATGGCCTCGCCCACGGCCTGTTGGGCTTGCGGCTTATTGTTCTCGATGGCGACGATAATCCGAGTCACGCCCAGGGCATGGGCCATGAGACGTACCCCATCGACCAGCTCGGCGGCCTGCTCGCGCATCAGGCGATCGTCACAGGTTAGATAGGGCTCGCATTCTGAGCCATTGATCACCAGGGTATGCAGCGCCTGCTGCTCACCGAGATTGAGCTTGACCGCCGCCGGAAAGGTCGCCCCGCCCATGCCGACAATCCCGGCGGCGGCGACCCGCGCGGCAATCTCGCTGGCAGTTAGGGTGAATGGCTCGGCCGCACCGGTCAAATCGCTGGACCAGCGGTCCTCGCCATCGGGTTCTAAGGTGATCGCGGCAACCGTTAGCCCCGAGGCATGCGGGGCTGGGCAGTCACCGATGGCCCGGATGGTGCCAGAGGTCGAGGCATGCACCGGCGCGGAGATTTTACCCTGGCCGCGGGCCAGCAGCTCACCCTTGGCGACCCGCTGCCCCACGCTGACCACCGCTTGGGCCGGCGCGCCGATATGCTGCTGCAATGGAATATGCAGCAAGGGCGGCAGCGGTGCCGGCCGAATCGGCTGGTCGGCGGCCAGGTCCTTGCGATCCGGCGGATGCACACCGCCGTGGATGGAAAACAGGCGCATGGTGGTCCCCAGTGGTTGATGATAAAGGTTGTAGGGTCGAATTGATTCGACCCGTCATGCATGCTTGATCACATAAAGGCTGACCAAATCGGGTTTGGCAGCTCCGTTAATCGTGTCGGCGTTGGTCGGTTAAAACCGACCCGACAGCCAAGCAAACTAACCAACCGGCAGCGGCCAATACCAGGTCTTTAGCGTCGGCGCGACCGGCTCGAGCGCGATGCCCTCGGTGGGACATGCATCGACGCATTGCCCGCAGCCATTGCAGGCCTCAGCGAATACCACATGAATCTTTTTCGCGGCGCCGACGATGGCATCGGTCGGGCAGCGCTTGAAACAGCGCGTGCAGCCCACGCACAGCTCCTCGCGCACGACGGCAATGGTCGGGGTCGGCTCGCTGACGCCGGACAAATCCGCGGACACCCCTAACAATTTGGCGAGTTCCTCGGCCAGCGCGCGGCCCCCCGGCGGGCAGCAAGTCACCGGGGCCTCGCCGCTGGCCATGGCTTCAGCGGCCGGGGTGCAGCCGGGATAGCCGCATTGCCCGCATTGCGAGCCGGGCAGCATGCCTTCGATCTGCTCGACGATGGGATTGCTCTCGACTTTCAAATACCGCGCGGCCAACCCGAGTAAGGCGCCAAGACTCAGGCCGAGAGCAGTAAGACTTGCTATCGCTATAAACATGGTATTCCCCCTAAAACAAGGCAATATTCATCTTGCCGTAGGGCGGGCTTCAGCCCGCCAGCCGGCGTATGTGCCGCGAGGCCCGAGGTCGGTTAAAACCGACCCTACCTTGACCGGTGTTTCCTCCAGAGCCCGTAGGACAGGCTTCAGCTCGCCAGCCCGAGGCCGAGGCCCCATATAGGCGGGTTAAAACCCGCCCTACAGCTAAGTCGATGTCAGCCCGGCAAACCCCAAAAAGGCCAGCGACAACAAGCCCGCCGTCACGAATGCGATGGGCGTGCCGGCAAACACGCTCGGCACCTGCAAAAGTGCCAGGCGTTCGCGCAGCCCGGCGAAAAGCACCATCACCAGCGTGAAGCCCAGCGCCGAACTGAATCCGTACACCAGACTTTCGATAAAACCGTGTTCCTGCTGCACGTTCAGCAGGGCAATGCCGAGTACCGCGCAATTCGTGGTAATCAGCGGCAGAAAAATCCCCAGCACCTGATACAAGGGCGGTGACAATTTGCGCACGGCCATTTCGGTGAATTGCACCACCGCGGCAATCACCAAAATAAAGGACAGAATCCGTAAAAACCCTATATCGAACGGTCCTAGCAAGAAATGCTCGAGCAGCCAGCTCATGACCGCGGCCAAGGTCAGCACGAAGGTCGTCGCCAGGCCCATGCCGAAGGCCGAAGCAAGTTTATTGGACGCGCCCATCAGCGGGCACAGCCCGAGAAATTTCACCAGGACGACGTTATTCACCAGCGTCGTGCCCAGGATAATGAACAGATAATCCGTCATGGGTCGTTGCGGCCTTTGCTTGGGTGCCGGAGTGCTGAAAGTGGCCCAAGCAATGGCAATGCCAGCCGGTTGGAGCACACGTTAAGGTCCTGTGCAGACAGGTCATGGCGATGCTGCACTGCGTCAGCGATAGCCCGATTGAATAAGGGGTTAAGCAGAACAGGCGATCCTCGAAGGGCAAGTCAAGTGTTAGACGAAACGGCAGCTAATTTCCAGTTAAGCACTTAGGGATTCATGTGGGGATTACAACAAGCCTTGCGGTTGCTGTGGCGCGCTTGTTGTCTTTGGAACATCTCCTTACGGTTTGCACCGTTTTAGGGGGTGATTGGCTTACGGATTTGAGTCAATGCACTGAATGAGTGCAGTGGCTGAGCGCGCGGCCCACCCTCTTGAGATTGCGGCTTAGTGCCTTACTGCATTTGCCTATTGCCAAGCGGCCTATGGGAATGAGGGTGTCGGGCCGCTAGTGTGGCCCGGGCTGGGTTCCGCGCAGACCGTGGTAACCAGCAAAACTATCAACATAGGGGAAATTGTGGAGCAGTGATGGCGATACCGGGAGCCATCAAATAATCAAGTGAAAATAGCGGGCATGATTTATGCATTATGGGAAATAAGTCGCTTCAGGAGATGAATTTCGTGACCCGAGGCCAGGCCGAACTTGCGATGCTGAATATGAATGAGGTGCTGGGGGGGTTTCTGGCAGCCCCGCCGGCAGGCACACCAGCAGAAATCGTGGCCTTATTGCAGGCCATGGCCAGCGATGCGCGCGCGCCGCTGCCGCCGCGGGTGTATTATCAGACCGTGGAGCAATCGCCCGTGGCCATTTCCATTACCGATCCGGCCGCCAATATTTTGTATGTCAATACAGCCTTCGAGCAGTTAACCGGGTATGCGCGCGCGGAAGTGATCGGTCAGAATGAATCGCTTTTATCAAGCAATGCGACGCCGCCGACGATCTACCGCGAACTCTGGCAGACCATTCAGCAGCGCCGCACCTGGAGCGGCACGCTGGTCAATCGCACCCGCGATGGCGCGGACTATCTCGCAGCGCTGAGCGTTGCCCCCGTGCTCGATCAGGACGAGGCGATCGCCTTTTATCTGGCCATGCATCGGGACGTCAGCCATGAACATAATCTGGAAACCGCGTTGCGTCAGCAAAAGACCCGCCTGGAAACCGTACTCAATGCGGCGCCTGTGGTGGTCATGCTGGTCAACGAACAGGGCGAGATCATCCTGGATAATTGCGAATCCAAGCAGCTGCTCAGGGCGTTACAGGAGCGCTCACCCTTCGAGGTGATCAGCCTGGCCCTGCGCGAGCAGGCCGGCGTTGATCCGCTGACCGCCATGCAGCTTAACGAATCCTTCAAGAACATCGAGATTAGTCTGGAAATGCCCGATGGCAGCGGGCCGCGCTGGTTTGTCTGCTCCGGCACGCCCGTGCAGGAACAGGACGGCAGCGCCCGCAATTATTTCGGCGAACTCGGCGACAATGCGGCGCGGCTGCTGCTGCTTGCCAATGATGTCAGTGCGCGCAAGCGGGAGATCGACCGCGCCCACCGGGAAAACCTGCGCGCCCGGCTTGCCGAGCAGCGCATGACCCATGGCATGCGTGAAGCCCTCAGCGCCGCGATTTATCAGATGCAGGGACCGCTCAATGTCATCCAGGCTGCCCTGAGCATGCTCGAGCACGGCAAGGCGGAAACCGCAACCTTGGCAAACATGCTAACGACGATCCATCAATCCGGCGAGCAGGCCATGGCGACGCTCAAGGCGGCCTTGCCCGAAGCGGACTTCGAGGCCGATGTGTCGGTGAACATCAATGAGCTGCTGCGGCAGGTGCTGGAGATGGAAACCGATCGCCTGCTGGCGGCCGGCATTGTGGTGGATTGGTGCCCGGCGCCGGTGCTGCCAAAGCTCCGCGGCCACAAGGACCAGCTGCGGGCCATGTTCAAACACCTGTTGGATAATGCCCTGATCGCCTTGAACGAAAGTCAGACCACCCGGCGCGAGCTGCGCTTGACGACGCGGGCCGTTGACACCACGGTGGAAGTCGAAATCCAGGACAACGGCCCGGGCGTCGACCCCGAGCAGCGTTTTCAATTATTCGAGCCGCTGTTCGTCGGCTGGCGCAATCGGCGGGGTCATGCCGGCATGGGCCTGGCCTTGAGCCAGGAAATCGTCAATCAGCATGGCGGCTGGATCGAGGTCGAGCGGGATTATCGCGCCGGCTGCCTGATCCGCCTGTCCCTGAGTGTTCTGCAGGCAGATGACTAATTATCGCTAATGTCACTGATGACTTCTTTATCCGACCATCAGCCCCGTGAGGCACCGCTTGAGTGCCACGAAGATCTATTGGAGATGCAGCTAGCTGCGCTGTTCGCGGTGAGCTCGGTCCTGAGCCGCTCGCTGGATTTGAATCAGACCCTGTGCGAGGTGCTAGAGGTATTGCATCAGGGCGGGCGCCTAAGTAAGGGCATGGTGAGCCTGGTGGACCAGGATACCGGCGATCTGCTGGTCAGTGCCCTGCACGATGGTGACGTGGCACCGTTTGAATCGGTGCGCTATCAGCCCGGCGAGGGGGTGATCGGCCGTATCCTGGCGCAGAACCAGCCCTGGGTCGTCGCCCGCGTCGCGGATGAGCCGCGGTTTCTCGGCAAGCTCGGGGTCTACGACCCGGAGCTGCCGTTCATCGGTGTGCCCATTCGTATGGGCGAGAGCGGCGCGGTCGGCGTCTTCGCCGCCCAGCCGCCGGCGACGGATGATGGCCTGCAGGCGCATACCCGTTTTCTGGAGATGGTCGCCAATCTCATCGGCCAGGCCGTGCGGCTCGCCCGCATGGTCGAGGCCGAGCGCCGCGAGTTGCGCGAGGAACGCGACAAGCTGCGCCGGCAAGTGCGCGGCGATCACGGCTTCGAGAACATCATCGGCCGCACTGATGCGATGAAACTGGTCTTCGAGCAGGTCCGGCAGGTCGCCAAATGGAACACCACCGTCCTGATCCGCGGCGAATCCGGCACGGGCAAGGAGCTGATCGCCAACGCCATCCATTACAATTCGCCGCGGGCGCATAATGCTTTCGTCAAGCTCAATTGCGCCGCCCTGCCGGAAAACCTGCTCGAGTCGGAGCTGTTCGGCCATGAAAAGGGCGCGTTTACCGGTGCGGCCGCGATGCGCAAGGGACGTTTCGAGCAGGCCGACGGTGGCACCATCTTCCTGGATGAGATCGGCGAAATCAGCCCGACCTTCCAGGCCAAGCTGCTGCGCGTGCTGCAGGAAGGCGAATTCGAGCGGGTCGGCGGGGCGCGGACCCTCAAGGTGGATGTGCGCATTATCGCCGCGACCAATCGCGAGCTCGAATCGGCCGTCAAGGCTGGCGAATTCCGCGAGGACTTGTATTATCGGCTGAACGTCATGCCGATCTATATGCCCTCGCTAAAAGAGCGTATCGAGGATATTCCAGATTTGGCCCGTTTTCTGGCTACCAAGATCGGCAAAGCTCAGGGCCGTGAGCTGCAAATCACCGACAGCGCCCTGCGCGTTCTCATGCGCCATCACTGGCCCGGCAACGTGCGCGAGCTGGAGAACTGCATGGAACGGGCGGCGGTAATGAGCGAGGATGGCGTGATCGACCGTGACGCCATCAATATGGCGGGCCTGAACATCGCCAACACCGAGACTCCGGCCGAGCCGGCCCGGCCGAATAACGCCGCCCCCGCCGCTGCCAAGGTGGATCTGAACGACCCCAACCTCGATGAGCGCGAGCGGGTCATCGCCGCTTTAGAAGAAGCCGGCTGGGTGCAGGCCAAGGCCGCCCGCCTATTGAATATGACCCCCCGGCAGATCGCTTACCGGATACAGATTCTGAATATCAAGGTGCGGCGGTTTTAACGGGTCTCAGCGCATGGGCACCGCCTTGCTTTCCTCCAGATAGGCCTCTTCCGCCGGCGTCACTTCCACCTCGTCATAGCCGATCAGCATCGGTTTGACATGTTCTGCAAAGCTGTGGCCGGTGGTCAGTAGATAGACGTGGGCCATGACAAAAGCTAGGATGGCGAAGGCGACCGCGACATGGGTGATCGCGACCACAGTGATCATGTCGCCTGCCCCCGGTACATGTTCCCAGGTGTTATAAACCAGATAGATCAGACCGGAAATCCAGATAGCCGGGAACAGGAACAGCTTCAGGGCCAGATAAGTCAGCGCCTGCAAGGGATTGTGCTTGCGCCTGAAGGCCTTGCGATAGGGGTGATGCTCGCCCAGAAAGATACCGAAGGCGTAGTAGCGCGCCACCCGCCACAGGCCGTTGGCCGTCGGCAGGTAATGGCGCCAGGTGCCGGTGGTGATATGCCAGAAAATGGCGAAGACCCACAACAAGATCAAGGCCAGCGCTGCCCAGGTATGTACGCCAACGGCGGTCTCGAAATCGATCAGCCGATGCAGGCCATGGATGGCAAAACCGGTGAACAGCAGGGTGAAGATCAGGGCCGCCTGCGACCAGTGCCAGAAGCGCTCGAAGCGGCTAAAGACCATAACTAGACGGGTACTCATGCGGTTTTCCTCCGTTGGCTGGCGATCACCCGGATGGCGATATGGCCAAGAATGCCCAGTATCGTGCCGGCAACCGCCAGCAGACCCAGCAGATCGAGCCAGAGATTGGCATCCCGGCCGGGCAGATAAAAGCCGGCGAGATTGGCCAGGCGCCCCTGCTTGGCGTGGCAGCTGTCACAGCGCAGGGCATCCTCGGCGGGTGCGACGGTGTGGGTGATCACCCAGTACGAAGAGGTCTCGACAAAACCATATTCGCCACTGTAGGGAATGTCGTTCTTGGCCATGCCGACCCGAATGGCGTCGGCAAAATCGTAATTGCCCCAGTAGGCGTTCTCGTCATTGCCCCACAGATGCATGTAAACCAGGGTGTTGTTGCCGACATCGTAGGGCTGAATGGTATGCATGCGCTTGAATGGCCAGATGCGCGAATCCATGTCGTCGGGCGAGCCCGCAAAGCCGTTGACCTCGATGGGGCCGTTGGCCGGATCGAATTCAGTCTCAATGGTGGTATAGACCATCTGACCATCGAACCAGGCGTAATAAGGGGCGAAATTCTCGTCGTAGGTAAAATCCCCCTTGATGGATTTGTAGGTGGCCCGGTGGGCGCCATTGCCCTGGGTATAGCCCTTGACCTTATAGCCCTCGCCGTCTCGAGTCTTGCCGGCGGTGCGCCAGTCCCAGTCGGTCATGGTGGCGACCCCGCCGCGGGCGATCTTCGGAATATGGCAAGTCTGGCAGGCCACGCGATCAACGTGATCGTTGAGTTTGAGGTTGGCGACCGAATCCAGCGGATGCGGCGCGGTGCCGTGACAGGATTCACAGGTGGCGACATCGCGGCGCAGGCCGGGCTTGCCGGTGCCTTCGGGGTCGGTGGCATGGACATGATAGCGGCTGCCGGCCCATTGATGGTTCTGGGTGATATGGCATTGAGTGCAGGCGAAATTCAGCCCGTCACTGGCCATGTGCACATCGAGCGCCTCGGGTGGATGCACTAAAGACGAATCCAGATCGCCATGCTTGACGCCGTCGCCGCCGCCACCGTGGAAATGGCAGGCGCCGCAGTTTTCCCGGCCCGGCAGGCCGACATTCTGCGCCACCTTGGCCCAGTCGATCGGCTCCTGGTTCTCGAACATCACCGAACAGGCCTCGCTGCCCATGGAGTTGGGCTTGCGATAATAACTGCCGGTGCGGTCATGACAAACCAGGCAGTCCATGTTGCGGGTATTGTCAAAATCGAAGCTCGCATCCTTCCAGCCATAGCCGGCATGGCACTGAGCACACATCCCCTCGTTGCCCTTGGAATTGGTGCAGAAGGTGTTGATCAGGGTCTTCTTGCCGAGCTTCTGGCCGGTTTCCGGATGGATATATTCCCAGGTCCAGTGAATGGAATCCTTGAAGTGCTCGCCGGCTTCCGTGTGGCAGGACAGGCAGGCCTCGGTGACTTGCGGGCCATCCTCGAACGGGCCCTGCAGGACCTCGAACTTGCTGTGGTCGGCGGTGGAGTCGGACTCGACCGTGGTGGTTGCCCCATGTTCGAGGCGGAAATTCATGTCGACATCGGCTGACTCATGGGAGCCGCTGTCGGCGGCTTTGGTTGCCTGGCTCAGGGCAGGGACTACTAAAAAGGTCAGCGCCAAGACGCTCGCGATCAGTGGCGAGAGTGGGCTGAACCGAATCCACGCATTGCAACTCATGGAAACTACCTCGAATCAAGGACTGGCCATCGGAGGTGCCGTGGTTCGCACTAACGCGACGACTGCGGGGCGTGCCAGCGACACGGGTTTGCAGGACAACGGCTTCGATAAACTCAACAGGCTAGTCAAGCGCCTGGAGGAATGCCTTGATATTGGGCAATTAACAAGTGATTGTGCAAGTGATTTATCTGTTTCACCTTATGTGAGCGCTTGGCTAGCCGACGTTGTAAGCGTATTCAAGTATATTCTTGACCGCAATGGGCGGATTTCGCGATAATTCCGGCTTCTTCGCGAGAACAATCGAGGTTACCGACAGCATGGACCAACACCACTCGCGCCTGCAGCATTTTCCCATTACCTTGTTTTCGATCGTGATGGGTTTGACGGGCTTGGCGATCGCCCTGGAGAGAACCTACCACCTTTTTGGTGGCCCGGCGGTTTTTTTCCGCGGCGTATTGATCTTGGCAACGGCTTTGTTTGTCAGCTTTATATTTCTTTATGGGCAAAAATGGTCGCGTTACCCCGCCGCCGTGGCAGAAGAGTTTTTTCATCCGGTGCGCATGCATTTTTATCCGACGGTATCGATTTCCTTTCTGCTGCTCGCCATCGGCTATTACAATTTTCTACCCGCACTGGCCGTGCCGCTGTGGTTTATCGGCGCCAGTCTGCATGCTGGTTTGACATTCTATATCTTTAGTTATTGGATTCGGCATAATTTTGAAATCCAGCATGCCAATCCGGCCTGGTTCATCCCCATTGTGGGCAACGTCATTATTCCCATCGTCGGGGTCGATATTGTCGGCAATGCGGTTTCGCTGTTCTTTTTCGTGCTGGGCATGTTTTTCTGGCTGGTGCTGTTTACCATCGTCCTGTATCGGATTATCTTTCACCATCAATTGCCCAATAAGATCATCCCTACGCTGTTTATCCTGATCGCGCCGCCGGCGGTCGGCTTCATTGCCTATCTGCGCATTACCCAAAACCTGGATTTTATGGCCTATGCGCTGCTCAACATGGGTTATTTTTTCACTATCTTGCTGTTGTTCATGGCGAGCAGCTTCATGCGCCTGCAGTTTTTTATTTCCTGGTGGGCATTCACCTTTCCGCTCGATGCTATAACCATTGCCTCGCTGGTCGCCTATCAAGCCGATCGCAGTCCATTTTATGCCGTCGTTGCCACGCTCTTGCTGACCATCACCATTGTTGTGATCGCCATTGTTACCTTTGCAACCCTTAAACAAGTTCGCCGCCACGCGATTTGTGTACCGGAGGTCTGAGCTCGATGAAAACGCTACGAAGCGTGATTTTAATTGTATTCGGTTTTTTGCTGGGTATTTTCTTCACCGGGGTAACCATCAATCTGGCCGCCCCCCAATTATTAATTAAGGAAGTCCATAGCCCTTACGATTTCGACAAAACGGTGCGGATCATCAAGGAGCGTATCGAGGCCAGTGACAACTGGCATGTGGTCAATGTCTATGATCAGAATGAGGAATGCGTCAAACATGGTGGGGAGCCGATCGGCCGCATGAAGATCGTTAAATACTGCAGCGGTATATATGCCTCGCAAATGCTTGAAGCCGACGACCGCAAGAAACTCGGCGCCATGATGCCCAAAGGCATTGCCGTCTATGAAAACAGTGCCGGCGAAGTCATGATCGCCATGAGCAATGGCGCCGTTATGGGCGAGCTGTTCGGCGGCCGGGTAGGGCGCATCATCGAGCAGGTCTCGCGGGAAGTCGAACAAATCATGGGCTTCATGCACTTTAAGTTCACGATTTTATAGCTGCTGGTTTGCCACCCTTGGCGTGAGTGTCGCTTAGGAAGCCGACACTCACGACCACAGCCATTGATCTGCATTTTAGTCATGCCTTAGGTGCGCTGCAGTGCATTACTAAGCGAATTGGTCAAGTAACTGATATCCCATGCCGAACGCTGGCCTGGCGCCAGTCTTTCAGTCATACTGCCCGCAAAAGGGCGCAAATCCAAGCCGCCAATGATCTTGCACCAATACGACTAACCGGGGCGATGGCATGATGCGTAGTGCGTGGTTGAGGGGCTTTTTCGGCTTATGGCTGGGACTGACGGGCGTTGCGTTGGCCTGTGATGAGACTGAGCGGCTCGCTGAATTGCGCGCGGCGGTCGGTCAGGTGACAGTGGATGGCGAGGGGGTCAGTGTCGGCCGTTCCCTGTGTCCGGGCGAGTATCTGCAAACCGGTGCCGGTGCGCGCGCGACGGTGTGGCTCATTGCCACGCGCACCACCGTTCGCTTGAAAGCGAACTCGCAAATGCAGCTCCCGGCGGCGCAAGCCGACCCCTGGTATCTGCGCCTGTTCGACGGGGTCATGTACCTGTTCAGCCGCGTGCCGCAACGCCTCGAAGTCAAAACCCGTCTGCTCAACGGCGGTATCGAAGGCACTGAATTCCTGATTCAGGCCAGCCGCCGCCAAAGCCGGATCGACGTGATCGAAGGCCGGGTGCTGGCCAGCAATGACCAGGGACAATTGCGTCTGGCGCAGGGTGAGGCTGCCGTGGCCGGCCCCGGGGAGCCGCCGACGCGGGGGATTTCGGTTGCCACGCGCGAGGCGGTGAACTGGACGATTTACTATCCGCCGGTCATTACCCCGGCCAGTCCCTGGGCGGACGATCCCGCGCTGGTTCGCGCCAGTCGCCTGCTGGCCGCTGGGGAGGTCCAGGTTGCCCGCGCTGCGCTGGAGGAAGCCGCAACCGATGGCGGTGCGGCGACCCTGCAGACCATTATCACCGTAGCTCAGGGGCAGCGCGAAGCAGCCCTGGAGTGGGCCCGGCAAGCGGTCGCGGCGGCACCGCAAGCGGTTGCGCCGAAGCTGGCTTTGTCTTATGCCCAGCAAGCGCAGCTTGATTTGGACGCCGCCGTTGCCACCATGCGCGAGGCCGTGGCCGCGGTGCCGCAGCATGCCCTGGCCCGGGCACGGCTGGCCGAGTTGGAATTGGCCTTAGGGCGCCACAGTACGGCACGGCGCCAGGCGCAGCGAGCCGCCGCGCTGGCCCCAAATTTAGCCCTAACCCATATCGTGCGGGGGTTCGCGGCCCTAGCGCAATTCCGGGCCGCAACCGCTGAGCAGGCGTTTGAGCGGGCCCTAGCGCGGGATGGGCAGCATCCACAGGCCTGGCTGGGACTCGGCCTGGCGCGGATCAACCAGGGGCAGCTCGCTGCCGGACGGCAGGCCCTGGAAATCGCTGTGGCGCATGCGCCGGCCAGTGCCCTGATCCGCAGCTATCTCGGTAAGGCCTATTTTGAGGCGCGGCAGCATGCGCTCGCCGCGGTGCAGTTGGCGCTGGCCAAGGAGCTGGACCCGCAGGACCCGACCGCCTGGTATTACGACGCCTTGCGGCTGCAGACCGAGAATCGCCCTGTCGCCGCCTTGCAGGATCTGCAGGCTGCCATCGCCAAGAATGACAACCGGGCGGTGTACCGCTCGCAGCACCATCTCGACAGCGACGAAGCCGCGCGCAGTGCCAGTTTGGGCCGAGTTTATCAGGACCTCGGGTTTAATGAATTGGCGAGCCGGCAGGCTTACCGTGCCTTGAGTCATGACCCGTTCAACCACGTCAGCCATCGGCTTCTGGCCGATGCCCTGGGCGGCGAGCCCCGCCAGGAATTGGCACGGGTCAGCGAGCTGTTCCAGGCCCAGCTCTGGCAGCCTATGAACATCAATCCGATTCCGCCGCATCTGCTGGAAAGCGACCTACAAGTGCTGGCGGGGGCCGGGCCCACTACGACCAGCCAATACGAGTTCAACCCCTTGTTTGCTCGCGACCGTTTGGCTGCCCAGGTTGCGGGCCTCGTTGGCAATCAGCAAACCCTGGCCGACGATGCCTTGCTCACGGGGCAATATGGACCCATCGGCGTCACCCTGGGGCAGTATCACTACGAAACCGAGGGCTTTCGCGATAATAATGACCAGACGCAGGATCTCTATTCGGCCTTTGTGCAAACCGCGCCGCTGCCGCAGGTGAATCTGCAATTCGAAGCTCGGCGACGGGTATTGGCGCAAGGCGATCTGATCATGCGCTATGAGCCAAACGCCTTTCAGGCAGGGCGTCGCCAGCGGCTGGATGATAATCGTTACCGGATCGGTGCTCGCTTGACCCCAGGCCCTCACACGACGGTACTTGCTTCGGGTGTTTACAACGAGATAAGAGAGGATTCGGGCGACACTGAAGTCGGCATAGCAAGCGATAGAGACAAATACACCCGAACTGGCGAGGTTGCCTTAGCGCAACAGTTCGGCAGGCATAGCCTTATGCTTGGCATGGGTTACTCAATTTCTGATAAACAGGGACTGATGCAATTCACCCGGGCCCGAATTCCGTCGCGAACAATTGATCTACAAGAGCGCCGCCGGGATGTCTTCGGTTATTTGTACCTCAATCCTCACTCGGATATTAGTCTTACCTTGGGACTAGGGCGGCTGTATTACGATTCTCAAGAAGTAGGGTTGCCAAACTTCGATATCGTGCGATTTGCGCCCAAATTCGGCCTGGTGTGGGATGTTACGGCGGCAACGACAGTACGGTTGGCCGCCTTTAGCGAGCTCAAACGCCCACTCGATATCTTGAGTATCGAGCCCACCCAGGTTGCTGGTTTCGGGCAAATCTTTGATGATGCGAATGGCGCCAAGTCCAACAATGTTGGCCTCGGTATCGATGCCCAGCCAGCCAAACATGTGTTTGCCGGCATCGAATATCGCTATCGCAATCTGAATAATCCCGCTGTCAGTCCTATTGAGATGAGTTTTAACCAGCGTATCGAACATCGGGGCACGCTCTATCTCGACTGGACGCCGACCTCCAGCCTAGCCATAGGCGTTGAACCGCGCTTGGAGCATTTTAACCGTAAAGATACTGCAAGGAATGATTACCTTTACGCAGGCGTAACCAATTACCGCTTGCCAGTGACGGTGCGCTGGTTCATGGCCTCAAGTCTGGCCTTTTCGATTGAGCCGACGTTTGTCATGCAAAAGCTCGAAAGCGCCATTCCCGAAAATTATGCCAGCCAGGATAACGGGTTTTCCGTGTTCGATGCCGCTTTGACCTATCGCCTACCGCAGCGCCTAGGTCGAATCCATTTAGCCGTGCAAAATATGTTGGATAGCCGGTTCAATTATCATGGTTATAGTCTGTTCAATCCATCGCGGGTCGCAACCCCCGAGTTCTTGCCGGAGAGGACGTACTCGCTCAGTGTGGTGTTGGCTTTTTATTAATACCCGTTCACGCAGAAGGCGCCTCATATGACTTGTCAACCTCTCCAGGCGAGTGATCTGCTCGAGCAACGTATCGAAGCCGTGAAAGTATCAAAGGCGGACCTCGAGCGGATTGCGCCGGGACATACGGTTTTGTTTGCCTTTGATCGTGCCGCCGGCAAGCTCAAGATCTACCACAGTACCGAATCCATTGGCGAGATAATATGCAAATCCGATAAGTCGACGACTCAAGATGCCGATATCGCGCAAGGGATGGTTATGGGCTTGGCTGATGATTGCTGTAATGGCCAACCCTATTGCTGTGAATATTGGGAAGGAGGAAAATCGTATTGTATGGTTTGCTAGCAGCTAATTTCGACAAGTTGTCAAGCGCTTGCAAATACCGTATTATTATGCGCTACATTTAACAAGCAACGCACCCCGGAACCGTTTGCCAAAGAATCTAAAATTGTCGTAGAACAAACAGCCGCTTAAGCGAGTCCACAGCGACGTACCTTATGCAAAGCGCTGACTGCACCGCCCGGCACTGCCGGGCGTTTGCGTTTGGATCCCGCCCCCCATGCCAAGGGCGGATGTCTTTCCACCGCTAGAGATAGCACAGTTGATCGTCAAGGGGGTCGCAGACGTTGGTAGACACGCGCGATAAGAAGCTCAAGCTGCACGGGTTCAACAACCTCACCAAGAACCTCAGCTTTAATATCTACGACATTTGTTACGCCAATTCCGAGCGTCACCGGGCCGAGTATATCGAGTACATCGATGAGGTCTACAGCGCCGAGCGCCTGACCCAGATACTGACCGATGTGGCGCATATCATCGGCGCGAATGTCCTGGATATTTCCCCGCAGAATTATGATCCCGAGGGCGCGAGCGTGACCATGCTGGTGTCCGAGGAGCCCCTGGACAAGCCGCGGATCAGTAACGCCGAGAGTCCGGGGCCGCTGCGGGAGACCGTCGGGGCGCATCTCGACAAGAGCCATATCACTGTGCATACCTATCCGGAAAGCCATCCGGATAACGGTATCAGCACGTTTCGCGCCGATATCGACGTGTCCACCTGCGGGCGAATATCCCCCTTAAAGGCTTTGAATCATCTGATCCACAGCTTCGATTCGGATATTGTCATCATCGACTACCGGGTGCGCGGCTTCACCCGCGACGTCAGCGGCAAGAAGCATTTTATCGATCATAAGATCAACTCGATTCAGAACTTTATCGCCAAGGAAACCAAGCGGCGTTATCAGATGATGGACGTGAACATGTATCAGGAGAACATGTTTCACACCAAGATGCTGCTCAAAGAGTTCGATATCGATAACTACCTGTTCGGCCTGGGCAAGGAGGGCTATGCTGAAAAAACGCTGCAGCGCATCGAATCGCGGTTGCAAAAGGAAATGGCCGAGATCTTCTATGGCAGCAATGTGCCGGCGAACTGAGCAGGGCCAGTTCCAACCGGCCCTGCCCTCACCTGTGCGGATGGCTGACGGGCCGAATGTATTCGGCCCGATAATAGTGATACGGCCCAATATGTCGGCCCGAAGCGCTCACGTTCGCCGCGGGGCGTAACAAGACCGACTATGTTCGCGAGGTCATTCTTGCTTGGATGACCGCGAAGATTTCAAACTTGCCGAGCTGTGCCTGCTCACTTAGCTAGAATCGCCGAGTGTCCTCGGCGCAGAACGCGGGCTAAGCGGCAGCCTGATCCGGGATGACTGGATAGAGGCCTTTCTCCTTGGCCTCCAGCAGGACGATCTCTACGACGCTGCCATCCTCTGCGTAGCTGATATTGATGTGCCAGCCGTGAGAGACTTCTCGGCTCACGGGTTTGTCGCTTAGACGAATCTCCAGGATATCGTCGTCGATATGATAGGTGGTTTTCATCCGTCACGCTCCTCCCAGTGGATCATGATGGTCTTGATTATGATCGTTTCTCGTGAGACTACCGCGGCGCACACCAAATTGTCGTTGCGGTCAATAAACGCCTTGAAAATCCACCAATGTTCCGCGTCTTTCTGTTTCACGGTCCCGGTCTCGACCAGAGCCGCGATCTCGGATTGAGCGAGCCCCCGCTGCTCCATGCGCTGCCTTGCGTGGCGGGTTAGGTGAATCGTCTTGGCGAAGCGTTGACTATGCCAGCTCTGCATGGTGTCACATTTCCCCAGAGATGGCTGACGGGCCGAATGTGTTCGGCCCGATCACACTCCCTCAGACCCAATATGCCGTGCGTGTCATCACCTTGGCGCTGAGCCGCATCAGACCGCGAATCGGCGCCGGTAAATTCACCGCCCCCGCGCGATCGGCCGCCTCGCCATGGCGGGCTTCGTCGACCTGCATCTGCTCCAGTACCGCCCGTCCCTGAGTATCCGCCGACGGCATGCGCTCGAGATGCCGCTCGAGATGCTCGACCACCTGTTCTTCCGTCTCGCGGACAAAGCCCAGGCTCCATTTATCCCCGGCCAATGCCGCGACCGAGCCGATAGTAAAGGCGCCGCTGTACCACAGCGGATTGATGTGACTTTTGGGGATGTCGGCCTCGGCGAGCCGCGCCGCCGTCCAGGCCAGATGATCGTTCTCTTCTGCCGCAGCGCGGACCATGCGCGTTTGCACTTGGGGGTCGCGGGCGAACAGGCGCTGGCCGCGATACAAGGCCTGGGCCGCCACTTCGCCGGCATGGTTGACCCGCATCAGGCGCCCTATGTGTTGCTGCTCCGCCGGGGTTAGCTCGACGGGCCGCCCGACGTCCGCGGCGGGATCGTCCCGGCCCGTGCCGCTGGGTTTGGCAAAGACGGTGGTCAGGGCATGATTGATTTCGGCGAAAAGATGATCGATGGCGCCATAGCGCCTTACTGGTTCAGACATAAGCTTGCTCCAATAACATGACGGGATGCATGACCGGTATCGCCAGCCCCGCCCGGCGCAGGCCGGCGCGAAAGTGCAGGGCACAGCCGGTATTGGATGTGCATAGGATATCCGGTTGAATGCGCTCAATGGCCTCCAGCGAGGATGCGAGCAGGCGATCGGCTTGCTCGGGATGCGTCAGCATATGAGTACCCGCGGCCCCGCAGCATTGACCCGCGTCCGGTAAATCGATGAGCTCGAGTTCAGGGATCATTTGCAATAGCCGGGCTGGAAACGCCGCTTTCTGCCAAATATGGCGCAAGGTGCAGGGCGTATGCAAGACGACCCGTTTGGCCAGGGGCTGCCAGCGAGTCGCATCCCAGACCGCCTCGGTTGCCAGCCAGTCACTGATGTCATGGACCCGCGCGGCGAAATCCTCGGCCCCTTCATGGGATTGGGCATACTGGCCGTATTCCGCGAGCTGCAGCCCGCAGCCGCTGGCTGTCGTGATGATCGGCGTAGCCGGGTAAGCCGCGAAGGCGCCGATATTGGCCGCTGCCAGCTTGGCGGCGGCGGGGGCATTGCCGCTATGCAGATCGAGTGCCCCACAACATACTTGTGTGGGTGCAATAGCGACCTTAAGACCGAGCCGCCTAAGCAGGCGTAGGCTGGCGGCATGAGTCTGCTGGTCGAATAGCTCGGCAAAGCAGCCGGTGAACAGCGTGACGTCAGATTTGTTCCCAGAGGTCTCGGTGGTTTCGGTCGTGCGTCTGAGGGGGATGCCGACGGGGGCAAACAGCTCTGCTGCGCGGCCGAGCCCAACGACTCGAGCTAGGTGCAGACGCCAGATCCAGCGATGCATACCGGTCGCCTGATAGGCGCTCAGCAAGCGGGCACTGAGTCGGCGCACCCGGGCACGGCGCAAAAACGGCCTGCGCACCACGTCGGTCAGCCTGCGCCAGGGCTGGCGGGGGCGCTGCGGGGCGAGCTCGGCCTGGGCGGCATCGAGCAGCCGGCCATATGCCACCCCTGAGGGGCAAACCGATTCACAGGCACGGCAGCCCAGGCAGCCATCGAGATGGCTGCGCAGGCGTTCATCGTGGGGTAATTCCTGGCGCAACAAGCCCTCGATCAGGGCAATCCGCCCGCGGGGGGAGTCGGCTTCGTTGCGATGGAGCTGGTAGGTGGGGCAATGGGGCAGGCAAAGCCCGCATTTGACGCAGCGGTCAGCAATGTCCAGAGGACCTTCAGCCATATTGATGTTTGGTTTTTCCAGGGGATTGGGCGGTCAGGGGTGGATACAAAGCGAGGCGAATGGCTTGTATCGACTCAGATTGCCGGTATGGTACACCAAATTCGAGGCAGCGTGCGCGGCGTCACTGGCATGGCGTTACCCCAGCGTCTCCCTGATCGGTTAAGATTGGATTATACAGGTGAACTTATAAGCTTGTATGTCTTGTATGAATCATTTCATAGGGTTTCGTCCCCTTCTCCCGGGGGTAGGGGGAAGGGTATTTGGGTTCCGAGAACTTATGCAAACATTAATCTGTTAATCGGGCTATTGATAATTGAGGCAAGAATAACGTATGAAATTATGGCGTTTCGTGGTGTGGATGCTCCTGCTGTCGCCTGGTTTGTTGCCCGCTGAGGAAGATGCGGGCTGGTCAAGCTCGGCCGAGCTAGGCGCCGTGCTGACTAGCGGTAACTCGGAATCGAAAACATTCAACACCAAGCTGCAGCTTGGCTACGCCGGGCAACGCTGGGAAAACGAACTTGTGGCGACGGCTCTGCGTAGCAGTCAAAGCGGCGAGCAAACGGCCGGGCGGTATACCGGTCAATACCAGCTCAATTTGAATCTGACGGCGCGCGATTACCTGTTTGCTCTGGCACGTATCAAACACGATGCATTCAGTGGCTTTCGCTATCAGGCTGTTGAATCTGCCGGTTATGGCCGCCGTCTCTGGGATGGCGCGGATGGCCATCTCGACCTGGAGATCGGTGGCGGTTTGCGCCAAAACGATTTGGTCGATGGCGATACCGAAAACGAGGCGATCTGGCGCGGTGGGCTCGGTTTCCTGTATCTCTTGACCGATACGACCAAGTTTACGGAGGAGTTCAGTGTCGAATCCAGCAGCAATCGGACCGACATGGAATCGGTCACGGCCCTCGGCGTGAAAATCAGTGATGTCTTGAGTCTGAACCTGTCTTTTACTGTCCTGCATGCGACCAATCCGCCGCCGGATACCAAAAAGACCGATACCATTAGTGCTGTCACCTTGGGCTATGAATTCTAGGCAGTTTCCTCGGGGGCAACTCTGTGAATTAAGCCGTAGCCAGGCGGGCTAAAGCCCGCCGTTCAATAATCTGTTGGGTCGGTTGCAACCGATCCGTAGCATGGTCTATTTGATGGAGCACAAAGCGATGTCTTATTACCAGCGCCATGTCTTCTTTTGTGTCAACGAGCGCCCAGACGACGCCTGTTGCGCTGAACAAGGTGCCGCGGCACTGCGGGACTTCGCCAAGCGGCGAATCAAAGCGCTCGGCCTGAACGGCCCTGGCCGGATCCGGATTAACCAGGCGGGTTGCCTCGATCGCTGCAGCGAGGGACCGGTGATGGTCGTGTACCCCGAGGGTGTTTGGTACACCTATGTTGACGAGGAAGATATCGAGGAGATCATCAACGAGCATCTTGTGAACGGTCGCGTCGTGGGGCGATTGCGGCTCTAGCCATGCTAGCGGCTGGACTGGTGAGGCGGGACCAGACAAGGGATGAGTGTAGTAGTGTTTTCTAAAGTTATTGACTAATGATTAATGCAGCGCTAAGCTAGGTCTTAGTTGTTTCCCGAAGACTCGGGAAGTGGCTACTCCTCCATCCTCCTTTGGTGGTAATTAAGCGCAGCCCATGTGCTGCGCTTTTTTTTCAATAAGCACTTCTTTACGCCAGCCGGACGCCAGTCAGCCCCTTGTTCTGATTCTGCATAATCATTATACTAAACAGCTTACATTTTAAGCCCGCTCACTATTTGGGTCGAGGAAGCATGAGGATGAAAACATTCAGTGCCAAGCCGGAAACGGTTCAGCGCGACTGGTACGTGGTCGACGCAACGGGCAAGCATCTCGGGCGTTTGGCGAGCGAGATCGCTTTTCGGCTGCGGGGTAAGCACAAACCGGAATACACGCCGCATGTGGATACCGGCGACTACATCGTTGTGGTTAACGCGGCAAAAGTGGCGGTTACGGGGCGCAAACAGACCGATAAAATGTACTATCGCCATACAGGCTATGTCGGGCATATGAAGTCCTATAACTTCACGGAATTGCTCAATCGCCATCCTGAGCAGATTATTGAGCTCGCAGTCAAAGGAATGCTTCCCAAAAATCCATTGGGGCGAGCAATGCAAAAAAAATTAAAGGTCTACGCGGGCAGTGAGCATAGGCATCATGCCCAGCAACCGCAACCACTTGTGATATAAGGGCGGAGAGTTTTAGGTTATGGCCTTGGGAATGAACCAATACTATGGAACCGGACGGCGTAAATCCGCGTCGGCACGTGTCTTTATGCGCCCTGGTACGGGCGACATTAAAGTCAACAATCGCCCGCTGGACGAATTTTTTGGACGACCGACTTATGGCATGGTCGTGCGCCAGCCCCTTGAGTCCACGGAAATGCTGGATAAATTCGACATCAAGGTCACTGTTGCCGGCGGTGGTAATACCGGTCAGGCGGGCGCGATCCAGCTCGGGATTGCCCGGGCGCTGCTGCAGTATGATGAAGGTCTGCGCGGCGAACTCCGGCAACACAGCTACCTAACCCGTGATGCCCGTGAAGTCGAGCGCAAGAAAATCGGCCTGCGTAAGGCTCGCCGCGCGACACAGTACTCCAAGCGCTAAACACAGTGAGCCGCTCGCTCATCGCGGGCGGCTAGTGTTAATTCCTGTTTCTTGCCCCATGTCTGGACACTGGGGGATCGTCTAGCGGCAGGACAGCGGACTCTGACTCCGTTAACCCAGGTTCGAATCCTGGTCCCCCAGCCATTTGCCTCGGTTGCCGCTTGTGCCTGGCGTAATTGAGTGCGGCTAAAGCTGCACCGACAGATTTTGTGTCTGTTTATGGATAACAGATAACAATGGTTTTCGGAACCTAAGCTTCTTCCGTTTGCTGCGGGTTTTGCTGTAGGTAGAGCAATACTTGAATGGTTTCCGGGCATTCTTCGATAGGCAGATAATGTACTTGCTCGCCGTCCTCAGTTTGGTCGGTGACCTTGACTGACCCGTCTTCCTGTAGCTGATATACGCTCTTGCTTTTCATATGCCTCGCTGTCGTTATGCTGACAAGTGCCATACTTCTACGGAGCTAAACAAATCAGCCATACTGGGCCTCAATGCTGTTAGGCGCTCACTGCTGAAGGCAAGCCTTGGACTATCGGCGCTAACAAGGCGCCGACTCACT
>CAYFSA010000007.1:0-11576 GCA_964345605.1 uncultured Ectothiorhodospiraceae bacterium | reverse complement strand
CTCACTGCTGAAGGCAAGCCTTGGACTATCGGCGCTAACAAGGCGCCGACTCACTCGGTTTCAAGGTTTCCCCCATTGCTACCCATAAGCTTGCCAATGATTGCCCATTGATGGGATGCACCCATTCGCCTGCAATTTCCGTGGCCGGCCCCAAAACAAAAGCCTGCTCTGTCAATTCGGCCCGGGGTAAGCGCAAGGTGTCGGATTCGCATTGCTGTTGGCCATACAATACCAGATCCAAATCGATGCAACGATCACCGAACTTCGGGCCCTCGCTTGGGCGTCCCAAGGTTTGTTCAATCCGCTTAAGCGTGGCGTTCACGTCTTCAGCAGATTGGTCGGTTGCAAAGCGTACCGCAAGATTGTGAAAAGCGGGTCCGGCAAAGCCTACGGCTTGGGTTTCATAGATCGAGGAGCAAGTCAGTTCGCCGAAAGCGTCTTGCAAGGCCGCCAGGGCCGCCTGGATATGCTTGCGGGGGTCGATATTGCTGCCGATACTGACCAGAACCGGGGTCATGCTTCGCCCCGTTCGATGACGATACCCACTTCCCGAGAGCCGCGGACCGCGCCCGGCTTGGCAATCCGCAGGCGCAGCCAGGGGACACCGAACTCATCGCGAATGAGGGCGGCAAGCTGCTCGGCCAGGGTTTCCACCAGCAAATACTCGCTGGTTTCAGCAAAGCCGAGCACACGCTTGGCAACCTGCTTATAATCCAGGGCTTGGTGGATATCGTCGCCAGCGGCGGCGGGGCGAATATCGGTGCCGAGCTCGAGATCGATACTGATCTGTTGTTGAATCCGGCGCTCCCAGTCAAAAATACCGATCGTGACATCGACACGGAGATCGTTGATAAAGACAATATCCATGGTGTGCTAAGCTCACGTCATTGCAATTCAGTTGATTGGCAGTTTACCCGTTGCCCCGGGCCGGTTGCTAGACCATCATTCGCTATGGACGTGACTTGGCAATAGCTGGTTGGCAATACATTCACTTAATTTATGCGTTATGAGATTCCAACGAATATGAGCGATGCGGTTGAAGGTGCCATGAGCGGCGCAGAACGAATCAAATCCAAACAAAGCGTAGCCGAAATTCTGGAAGTTGCCTGTTCTTTTGAAGCTTCAGCGCATCAGTTCTACACCGAGCTATTGCCTCGGGTAAGTGAACGCATGCAAGACCTGGTGGCCGAATTAGCCGATGAAGAGCAACGCCATTACGATTTGCTGAAAGAGCTGGCGGCGCGCTCGGATATCGGCGAGCAGATTCAAGTCATGATCGATCAGCCGCGCACGCATGAACGCTTCGTTGATGCCACCCATTTGCCGGATTTAGGGCCTTATCCCGATGATCAGGCGATCATGCAATATGCTTTAAGTCGCGAGGAGATTGCCCTGGAGCAGTACACCAGCTTAGCAGCGCAGGCCCCGGAAGGCCCATTGAAAGACACCTTTTTGTTCCTCGCCAGGGAGGAAAAACAGCATAAAGCCGATCTGGAGCGCCTGTATGCAGAGCTGGTGCACGGCTATTGAGCCCAATTAGGCCTGCCTCGGGTTGCGCAGCACTAACGGCTGAATCGTGATACCGATTAGCGCCTGGCCTGCGGATGAGCGCCCCCGGGAGAAATTATTGCAACGGGGTGCGGCAGCGTTGTCGGATGCCGAACTGCTGGCTATCTTTCTGCGCACCGGCGTGGCCGGCAAAACGGCGGTTGATCTTGCCCGCGAGCTTCTCGACCAGTTTGGTGGCCTAAGACCCATTCTTGAAGCCGAGTACGATGCCTTTTGTGTCGGCAAGGGCTTAGGCGAAGCTAAATACGTGCAGCTTCAGGCCGTCTTGGAAATGGGACGGCGCCATCTTGCCGAGGACCTGCAGCGCGGCGAGGCATTGACCAGCCCTGAGCAAACTCGCCGTTTTCTGAGTGTGCAACTGCGCCATCATCCTTATGAGGTCTTTGCCTGTTTATTCCTCGATAATCGGCATCGGGTCATTCACTTTGATGAGCTGTTTTTTGGCACCATCGATGGGGCGAGCGTACATCCACGCGAAGTGGTGCGGCGCTGCATCCGGCACAATGCCGCTGCCATCATTCTGGCCCATAACCATCCTTCCGGCGTGGCCGAACCCAGCCGTGCCGACCGCGAGCTAACCCAGCGCTTGACAGACGCCCTGGCATTGATCGATGTGCGGGTGCTGGACCATTTCGTCGTTGGCGACGGTGCGGCCGTATCCTTTGCCGAACGGGGTTGGTTAACTCCCTAGATGCCGCTTCAGGCGGGTTTGCGACGCTTTGCCAACCACTGATCAAGGTGGTTGGCAAAGCGTTGTTTGTCACTCTGATTTAATGGTGCTGGACCGTCGGTTTGGATGCCACTGCTGCGCAAGGTTTCCATAAAATCACGGATATTTAGCCGCGCCTTGACATTATCAGCCGTATAGCGCTCGCCGCGCGGACTCAGCGCTAAAGCCCCCTTAGCGATCACTTCCGCAGCCAATGGAATGTCTTGAGTGACAACCAAGTCGCCCTGTTGCACGCGCTGTACAATCTCATTGTCGGCAACATCATACCCCTTGGCGACTTGAAGCATGGTGATAAGCCTTGAAGGCGGGACCTTGACCTGTTGGTTGGCGACCAATGTCAGCCGCGTTTGGGTGCGTTCAGCCGCTTTAAACAGGATTTCTTTGATTGCCACCGGACAGGCATCAGCATCGACAAAAATAGCCATTGATATCCTATTTCTTAACAAGCTACAGAGGCTGCGCTGACCCAGCTACAAGCCATTTTTGGAAATTATAGGGGTTGACATGGTCGTTCAAGCCAAGATCACTATCCAACCCCGCCATACCTATCATCTGCGCCCAGTTCGCTTGAGATTTATCGAGCACATTGGCGATTAGCCATTATCTGTTTCGAGTTATTGCGGTTCCCAAGCCGTACTTGGGAACCGTTGCTGCTAGCCCTGCTGCGGGAATCTCGGCGATAGGCCGACAATCACGTGGATGTCTGGGTCGCCATGCTGGCAGGATTGCCGCTCGGCGGCAGCCGATAACGCCGCAAGTACCACCATTCAAAGAAGCGCTTGGCGTAATGGAACAAGAATGATGGGAATATGATGGTGCGTTTCTCGTTACGGTATACCAAGATACCCTTATCTAACGAGTCGATGATGCATAACAGCTCCGTTTGAAAAGGCGCAGTGGCCGGTTTGCCCTGGAGCTCGGCAGTCAGGTTTGCCGCGGCGGCTTCGGCCTGCAGGTCCGCCATGTGGGCTTGCTTGGGCATCCACGCCGGACCGGGGAAGCTGCCTGCGTCGCCGGCAACATAAACATGCTCGGCACCTTCGACCTTGCAATGCGCGTCAGCCTTGAACAGGCCGCCCTCGGAAAGGGTCAGGCCTGATTCGGCCGCCCAGTCAGGACCGGTCATACCGGGCATGAAAGCAATCAGGTCACAGTCGATCTCGCCGCCTTCGGTAACGACTTTGTTTTCTTCCATGCGGACCATCTTGTGGCCTAGATGAGGTTCGATGTCACGCTTGGCCATTTCTTTCAGGATGCCGTCCACAGCGCGGTCACCTAGGCGTTGACCGGGGCGGCTGGCGGGGTTGAAAAAGACCAGCTTGAACTTATCTCGGCGGCCTTCGCGCCGCAGTTGGGTATCCAGGCCGAACAGGACCTCGAACATGGGGCCGCCACGGACAGCCGCGGGCTCTTTCGGATTGCCGGCAAAGCCGATGGCAATGGTGCCGCCGCTGAGGTTTTTGATGCCATCGCGCAGGCGTTTGGCCGAGGCGATGCCTTCACAGATGGTAATGGCGTGTTCGATACCGGGGAGCTTCTTCAAAAAGCGCCCGCCGCTGGCGATCAGCAGGCCATCATTGCGCAGCTCGCCATGATCGGTGACGACCACTCGACCGTTTTCCCGCAAACCAGTGACGCGGCCCTGGTGGTAACGGATATTGTGTTTTTGCAAAAAACCGCTGACATCGATGCGTAAATCGTCACCGCTGCGGAGTCCGGAAGGCACCCAGATCAGGCTGGAATAATAGATTAAAGCGGGGTCCGGCGCGATCAGGGTGATGTCAGCGTCTGGCATATGCTTACGTAACCGCCGTGCAGCGGTCAAGGCACCGAAGCCCGAGCCGATAATGCTCAATTGTGCCATGGGTTTGCATCCTCTTGCTGGGGTCGAAAATTCGAGTCAAACCACAAGGTCAAGCCAGCACAGGCCGCAATACAAGGCGGCAACAAGCTACTTGCTTGGGCTTGACGACCGATCAGGTGTCACTGCATTGGATTGCCTAATACCATAGCAGTTTACTCGTGAATGACCATGGGGGCCAAACGATCAATGGCGGAGGGATGCCCCGAGACTCGCTCTGGAGCGCAACGACAAAAGCAGGGGCGAATGATCATTCGCCCCTGTGCCTGTTTGCATGTGCCTGTTTGCAGGAGACCAATGACTTGGGTTTACTGCTTATTCACAGCACTCGCAGTTTGCATGGTCTGTTGAGCAACAGCGTTTTGTTGCTGCTGATCTTGTTGCGCGGTTTTGTCCACGGTAAAGGCAGTCACAGAACCGACGACGGCGACCACGGCCGCCAGGGTCAAGGGATCAATAAAGCCGAGCATCTTACGCATCATAACGACCTCCAGGAATGAGAGTAGCTAAGCCCACTGCTATTCAATTATATAAGCAAATAATGTATTAGTTAAGAGTCTAGAAGCCGACAGTCAGTTCCCCAAATGCTGAGCATGACCTTGAATTCATGACTCGGGCTAGCCGCGATAGGCATTTTGGCTGGACTTGTATGAAAATAATCAAGAGCTGGTTTGTATTTTGCTTATTAGTACGGCATAGCCTGCTGCTCACTGTTGGGCGCAGGCGGCTTCCCCCAGCAATTTAGACCGACTCATGGCGGAGGCACACTCAAGGAATCCAACCCGGGCCCACACGTACCGTCAGCATCCAACGGGTCCGCAGCGCGGCTAGGTGGCATCCATGGCAGATTTGTTAGGCATCGGCAGTTTGGCTCTGCGCAACACCCAGAATGCGCTCGATACCACGGGCCATAACGTGGCCAATGTCAACACCGAGGGCTACAGTCGGCAGCGCGTCGACTCCTCCACCGTTACACCCAAATTCAGCTTTGCCGGCTACATCGGTCAGGGCGTGCGGACCGAGTCGATCATGCGGCAGTACAGCACGATCTTGGGTGGGCAAGTGGTTGCCGGTACCAGCGCGCATACCCAGCAAGAGATGCTGCATGAGCTCGCCAACCGTCTGGATGCCACGCTTGCGGACCCTCAGAGTTCGCTGGGCCCGCAATTGGAAGGATTCTTCGCGAGCCTGAATGATCTGGCCAATGAGCCTACCAGTGAAACGGCGCGCACGGCGGTATTGACGCGCGCCGGCAGTCTGGTCGACGGCTTTCATCGGACGGACAATGAATTGCGGCGCATGGCCGATGAAGTCTCAGGCCGTATCGAAGGGAGCGTTACAGAAGTCAATCGTTTGACGCAACGCATTGCCGATCTCAATCAACGAATTGTTGCCGAACGGAACCGAGCGAATGACAACCCCCCGAATGACCTTCTCGATAAGCGCGATCTGGCCGTCAAAGAATTGGCTTCACACGTTGGGGTGTCGACCGTGACTGACGAGCGCGGCTTGCTCACGGTGATGGTGGGCAAGGGGCATACGTTGGTGCAAGGGGCCTCGGCGAATACCCTTAAAACCCAGCCCGATCAGCTCGATCCCCAGCAACTGGACATCACCATGGTGGACGACAGTGGCCATCAAATTCGGATTACCGATTCCCTGCAAGGCGGTCAGTTGAGCGGTGCGCTGACCTTTCGAGATGAGGTGCTCGACCCGGCTCGTAATCGGCTGGGCCGCACGGCGGTGGCCCTGGGCCAGACGCTCAATGCCCAGCACAATCTTGGTATGGATCTCAACGGCCAGCTTGGCGGTGATATGTTCAGTTTGCCGGCACCGGAGGTCAAACCCAACTCGGCCAATACCGGCAGTATCGATGTCGCCGTGGATGAGGTAGGTGGGCTTACGCAGCATAGTTATCAGCTCGAATATAAGGGCGGCGCATGGTCAATGACGCGCTTGAGCGATGGGGGCAATGTGGCATTGACGCCCGATGGCGCGGATTTGCTAGCCGATGGCATGCGGATCACGCCGGGTGCTCCGCCGGCCAATGGCGATGTGTATTTGATCCGTCCCACCCGGGATGCCCCCGCGGATATCGAGCTGGCCATCAATGACCCGCGCAAACTCGCGGCAGCCGGATCGCTCACAGCCAATGTCGCGACCAATGCGAACGGTGTTCCCACCAATTTGGGCAATGCCGAGGTGGCTGATGTCGAGGTGACAGGCACGACGCACTTGCCGCTTACCGGACCCAGCGACATTAACCTGACTTATGATGAAACCGCCAACGAATTGAACATTACCGGCCCGGCAGGGGTGGTTAGCCCGATCCCCTATGATCCGGCGACCGATAGCGGCACACCTTTGGATTTGTTCGGCGATGGCGAAGTCATGCTGACCCTTGCAGGGACGCCGGCCGATGGCGATAGTTTTTCACTGACCAATACCCAAGCCAACAGCGGCGACAATGGCAATGCCTTGACGCTCGCTGCTAAGCAGCAAACGGGCATTATCGATGGCGGCCAAACCAGCCTGGGCAGTGACTATGCCAATCTGGTCGGCCAAGTGGGCTCGCAGAGCCTGACCGCCAAGACGGCGGCGGATACCCAGCAGGCCGTGCTCAAGCAAAGCGAAAAACGCCTGGACGAGGTCGCGGGCGTCAATTTGGATGAGGAAGCCGGCAATCTGTTGCGTTATCAGCAGGCCTACAATGCCGCGGCGCAGGTCATCAGCACTGCCGATGACGTCTTTCAAAGCTTGTTGGCGGCGGTGAGGTAAGCGGCGATGCGCGTGTCCACCAATTGGCTGTTTGAGCAGGGTATGCGGCCCATGATGGAGCAAGAGGCCGCGCTTGCCAAAACCCGTGAGCGTATCACCAGCGGCCGGGATTTGCTGCAGGCCGAGGACGACCCGGTACGGGCGGTGCGCGCCCGGGAGCTGGAAAAAACCCTGGCGGCAGGTGAGCAATTCGCCCGCAATACCGGCCACGCTGAGCAACGCCTGGCACTGGAAGAATCAATCATCGGGGAGGTAGAAAACGTGTTGCAGCGGGTGCGCGAATTGGCCGTGCAGGCCGCGAACGACAGCTTGAACGCCGATGACCGCGAGATCGTGGCCGCTGAACTCGAGGAGCGTTACAATGAGTTGCTGGATTTGGCCAACAGCCGTGATTCGAACGGAGAGTACCTGTTTGCCGGCACGCGTAGCGAAACGCGACCCTTTCAGGTCAACGCCACAACGGTGACGTATCAGGGCGATAACGAACAGCGCCGGCTGCAATTGAGCGAGACCCGTCAGGTAGCGGTAAGCGATAGCGGCCAGGAGTTGTTCATGGCTATTCCCAAGGGTAACGGTACCTTTGAGGTCTCTCACGATGCCACTTTGAATACGGGCAGCGGCGTTATCGATCCCGGTACAGTGATCGACCCGGCTGCTTACGCGGCCTCAGTCCAGGCGTTTGATGTTGTCATGGTGGATGACCCGACCGATGCGGACAGCGAGGTCGATGGCTACGAAATCTATGATCGGGCGAATCCTGCGCCTGCCCCCCCTCTTTATACGGGCGCATACGAACCTGGCACCCAAATTGAGTTCGACGGCATCGAAATCAGCATTGATGGCGAGCCGGCCGCTGGAGATACATTTCGAGTCGACCCGAGCGGCAAACAGGATATCTTCGCGACAGTGCAGGGATTGATCGATTCGTTGCGCACTCCGACGGGCACGGCGGAAGAGCGGGGCGATCAACGTAATGGCATTAAACGCGCGTTGACCAATCTGGAGCAGGGGCTGCATCATCTTGTGGAGCAGCGCGGCGACATGGGGGGACGCTTACGGACGACCTTGGACCAAAAAACGATTCACGAATCGGTGAATCTGCGCTTCCAGGAAACTTTGAGCGACGTGGCCGCCACCGATCTTACAGAAGCGGTAATCAATTTGAGCGAACAGCAAACTGCGCTCTCGGCCGCCCAGCGAACCTTTACGCAGATGCAGCGTCTATCATTGTTCGATTTGCTGTAGGGCCGGTTTCAACCGGCCCTGCGGCGCCGGATCAAACTACATCAGGTCGATTGAAATCGACCCTGCGTAGGGCGGGCTTGCCCCACCCAGGCTGCTCGGCCTTCAGCCCGCCTGGGGTGCTTAGAAGGCCGGTTTTACCGGTCCTGCGATACAGCTTACCTGGCAAAGCGTTTAGCCAAGATAAATGATTATGAGCGAACTGACCCATTTCAACGAGTCCGGCCAAGCCCAAATGGTCGATGTCGGCCATAAGCCGGCTACCGAGCGCACCGCAACCGCTACCGGCCTGATCCGCATGGCGCCGGAAACCCTAACGCTCATCGCTCAGGGTGATGCCAAGAAGGGCGATGTGCTCGGCGTGGCAAGGCTGGCCGGGATCATGGGCGCCAAGCGCACCGCTGATTTAATTCCCTTGTGCCATCCGCTGCCGTTAACTCAGGTCTGTGTGGACTTTAACTTGGAACACGATCTGCCGGGTGTGCGCTGCCAGGCACAGGCTCGCACGACGGGACCGACCGGCGTGGAAATGGAGGCTCTGACCGCCGTGCACGTAGCCCTGTTGACGATATATGATATGTGCAAAGCGGTGGATCGGGGCATGACCATGGAGCAAATCGGCTTGGCACAAAAAAGCGGCGGCAGTTCCGGAACGTGGCAACGGCCTGCCGAAGACCCGGCGGATCGTTAACGGCTGGCCAAGCCGACCGCATTGGCCAGACTCGTTACGCGGCGTTTAATGCTGTCCCGGGCCGCCAAATAAGATTCACGATCCTCGGGTTGGGGTTGGCTGATGGTCCAAGTCGTTGGCACGGCACTATCTTTCGGTACGAGCTCCAGCAAAGGATCGGGATCGGTCGTTAACAAGATGATCCGATCAGCCCACAGGAGAATATCGGCTTGTGCGGGATGGGGGCGGATGCCGCGAATATCGACACCATCTTCGTCCATCACTTCGTTGGCCAGTGGATACACCGGTCGCAGACGCAAAGCGGCCGAGGCGATTTCGAGGTACCGGCCGGCCATTGCCCGTAAATAACCTTCCGCCATATGAGTGCAGGGCGCGCTGATATGGGCGAGGAACAATACATGCGGTTTGCGCACCCAATGGGAAATATCCTGTTCATCGCTCGCTAGAGAACTTGCTTGTGACAATGTCGTTTAAACTCCGGGTTGCTATACCTGATGTAAATGGCGCTGCAAGGCTATGATGAAGCCGCCATCTGACAATGTCTGGGGCAAGCCAGTGCGGTTTTTGATCTACCTGCTTGCTTTGGCCTGTGTGCCAAGTCTAGCCCCTGCGGCGCAAGTCATCGCGCTTGATGTGTATCGCGATAGGCAAACCTATCATATTCAGGCCAAGGTGGTATTGAATGCTGAGCTAGCTGAGTTGCATGGCATTCTTACAGATTTCGAGCGGTTGCCCGAACTCAGTCCCAAGATTAAGAAAACTCAGCGTCTTACCGTCAAGCCACCTTTTGACGCCCGGGTGCGTACTGTGGTCGAAACTTGCATACTCATTCGCTGCATGACCATCCAGCGGGTCGAGGACGTCTACATCGAGCCGCAGCGCGTGATAGCAATCGTTGTCCCTGAGCATAGTGATTTCAAACAGGGACGGGCTGAATGGCAGTTTATCCCGCTAACAGATCAAGTTTTGCTGAATTACCACGCCTCCATGGACCCGGCCATGTGGTTGCCGCCACTGCTCGGTCCGCATCTGCTCAAGCAAAAGCTGCGCAATGCGTTACTTGCGACATTGACACGCTTGGAAGACTTGGCGCTTGCGCCATAATGGCCGATTCATTTGCACAGCGCTTGTTGATATGGTTCGAGCAGGCCGGCCGCCACGATCTGCCCTGGCAAGTCGAGCCTAGTCCCTATCGGGTTTGGGTCTCCGAAATTATGCTGCAACAGACCCAAGTCGCGACAGTGATTCCCTATTTCCAGCGCTTTATGGCGCGTTTCCCGATCTTGTCGGCGCTTAGCCAAGCCGAAATCGACGCAGTCCTGCAATTATGGTCCGGCCTGGGTTATTATGCTCGCGCCCGCAACCTGCATCGCGCCGCACAAATCGTGACGGCTGAGCATGGCGGTGCAATGCCCAGCACCTTGGCTGACTTGACCGCTTTGCCTGGCATCGGGCGTTCCACGGCGGCGGCTATTTTGGCATTGGCGCATGGTCAACCCTACGCCATCCTCGATGGCAATGTGCGGCGCGTGTTGACTCGTTACCATGGCATCAGTGGTTGGCCCGGCCGCAGCGCTATCATCAAACAGCTCTGGGCGTTGGCCGAATCGCATACGCCTGCTCAGCGTGTGGCTGAGTATACTCAGGCCATCATGGATTTGGGGGCCACGGTTTGCAGCAAAATCCCCAATTGTGCGCGCTGCCCCCTGCATACCGATTGCAGTGCCTACGCAACGGGTAGGCAGCGAGACCTGCCTACCCCCAAGCCTGCCCGCCATCTGCCGGAACGCGCGGTTTGCTTTTTGATCCTGCATGATGATCATCATGTCTTACTGGAGCGGCGCCCGCCCAACGGTGTCTGGGGTGGCTTGTTGAGTTTTCCTGAAATGGCCGATGAGGCCGCCGCCAAACGCTGGTGTCAGCATTACGGTGTTAATCCAGCATCGGGATTCAAGTCCTGGCCGCACTTGGCGCACACCTTCAGCCATTTTCGTCTGCAGATCAAGCCGCTCATCCTACATGCCGAGAGCCCGGCCAATCGAGTCATGGATAGTGAGCGCTTGGTCTGGTATAACCTGGACCAACCACCTCCAGGCGGGCTTCCCAAGCCTGTTGCCATAATCCTGGAGCAATTGAATAACGCACGACGTGGAGGCATGATTGATGACAAGAACGGTGCAATGCGTAGTCCTCGGCCGTGAAGCCGAAGGGCTGGATAGACAACCCTATCCCGGCGAACTCGGCCAGCGCATCTATGAGCAAGTCTCCAAGGAGGGTTGGCAACGCTGGGTTAATCAGCAAACCATGTTAATCAACGAGTATCGGCTGACCCCAGTGGATCCGAAAGCAAGGCAATTTCTGGAACAGGAAATGGAAAAGTTTTTCTTCGGCGAAGGCTCAAGCAAGCCGGAAGGGTACGTTCCCCAATCCTGAATTGCTAGAGAAAAATGCCACATTTTTATAGCGGGTTTTAACCCGCCTCGCCTCAAGCGACAGCTGGTATGGGTCGGTTGAGGCCGACCCTACAGACTGTCAATCAGACTGCTAATGAAGCTTGCTCAAGTTATGCTAAGATGGCGCCTCGTCCTAAAAGGGTCCTGAAACGGGGCTTGACAAAGTTGCAGGGATCAGTTTTAATTACCGGCTTTCCGGCCAGGTAGCTCAGTCGGTAGAGCAGGGGACTGAAAATCCCCGTGTCGGCAGTT
>CAYFSA010000006.1:0-46831 GCA_964345605.1 uncultured Ectothiorhodospiraceae bacterium | reverse complement strand
CGGGGTGGAGCAGTCTGGCAGCTCGTCGGGCTCATAACCCGAAGGTCGCAGGTTCAAATCCTGCCCCCGCTACCATGCTTGAAGCTTTGTAAAGCCCCGGTAAGGGGCTTTTTTATTGGTTGTTTTTCAAGGTTGGCGGCGCTGATGGCGCGCACCAATGGGCCGGACGCTTGAATTTATCCTTGACGGTGGTTGGTCACTTGAAAGAAGGCACGGTGTCAGTCGATCAAAGTCAGTTGCGCCGTTTGATCGAGCCGGTGGTGACCGGGCTCGGCTTCGAGTTTTGGGGGCTGGAATATGCTGCGGCGCGCCGCCAGGGTTTTGTGCGGGTTTTCGTGGATGCCCCGGGTGGTATTTCCGTGGATGACTGCGGTCTGATCAGCCAGCAGCTCGGGGCCGTGCTCGATGTGGAAGACCCCATGCCGTTTCCCTACCGTCTCGAGGTCTCCTCGCCCGGCATCGAGCGCCCTTTATTTGATGCATGGCAGTATCGCCGCTATCGGGGGGAGCAGGTCAAACTCAAGCTGCAGACGCCCCGCGAGAATCGGCGCAATCTCAGTGGCATACTTGCGGATGCCGATGATCGCCAGGTGACCTTGACGACCGAAGAGGGGGATTGGACCCTGTCTTACGAAGAAATTGCGCGTTGCCGTCTCGTTGATGATCGTGCTTGATGAGGAATTTGGAGTCGCAATGCGATGAATAAAGAGATACTGCTGGTTGTTGATGCGGTCTCGAACGAGAAGGGCGTTAACAAGGAAATTATCTTCGAAGCGATTGAATCCGCGTTGGCCTCGGCGACCCGCAAGCGGCATGGGGCCGATATCGATGTGCGGGTCGCGATCGACCGTAAGACAGGTGACTATGCTGCCTATCGGCGCTGGCAGGTGGTTGGCGATGAGGATCCGGAATTTGAATCACCGCAGCGCCAGATTCTGGAATCTTATGCACGGCAAAAGCAGCCCGATGCCGAAGTCGGTGATTATATCGAGGAAGAGATTGAACCGGTTTCCTTTGGCCGAATAGCCGCCCAAACGGCCAAGCAGGTGATCGTGCAGAAGGTGCGCGAAGCCGAGCGGACGCAGATTATCGAGGCCTTCGAGCACCGTATCGGCGAGCTGGTCATGGGGATCGTCAAACGCTCTGATCGCCAGGGCGTGATCGTCGATCTGGGCAACAGCGCCGAGGGTCTGATCCCGCGCGATGAACTGATTCCTAGGGAATCCATCCGGGTCGGCGATCGGGTACGCGGGTATCTGAAAGCCGTGCATTCCGAGCAGCGAGGTCCGCAATTATTTCTCAGTCGGGCCGCTCCGGTCTTCCTGGAAGAATTGTTCAAGATCGAGGTGCCGGAGATCGGCCAGGGTTTGATTGAAATCATGGGCGCTGCCCGGGACCCGGGGCTGCGCGCCAAAATCGCGGTGCGCTCGCTCGATCCGCGTCTGGACCCGGTCGGCGCCTGTGTCGGTATGCGTGGCTCACGGGTGCAGTCGGTGTCCAACGAGTTGGCCGGTGAGCGCATCGACATCATTTTATGGAACGAAAATCCTGCCCAGTTTGTCATCAATGCGATGTCACCGGCCGAGGTTGTCTCCATCGTCGTGGACGAGGATAAAAGCGCCATGGATATCGCGGTGGCCGATGAAAAGCTGTCCCAGGCGATCGGCAAAAACGGTCAGAATGTACGTCTTGCCAGTCAGCTGACCGGCTGGGAGCTGAACGTGATGAATGTCTCCGATGCCAAGGCGAAAAGCGCGGCCGAGGCCAAGGAGCTGCGCGATATGTTCATCCAGGAATTGTTCGTCGACGAAGATGTGGCGGCCATCTTGGTGGGAGAGGGGTTCAGCACGATCGAGGAAGTCGCCTATGTGCCGACTGCTGAGCTGTTGGCGATCCATGCCTTCGATCAGGAAATTGTTGACCAGCTGCGGGCCAGTGCGCGGGATGCCTTGTTGACGCGCGCCATTGCCAGCGAGGAAGGTGCCGAAGTGGCCGAGCTCACCGAAGATTTGCTGAGTATGGCGGAGATGGATGCCGACTTGGCCCGAGCGCTGGCGGCTAAGGGTGTCAAGTCGATGGAAGATTTGGCCGAACAGGCCGTTGATGATCTAGTGGACATCCCGGCCATGGATGAGGAGCGGGCAGCTCGGTTGATTATGGCCGCGCGGGCGCCATGGTTCGAGAATACAGAGACAGACGAGTGATTATCGTCAGAGGTGAAGTTGAATGTCGGAGGTGACCGTAAGGCAGCTTTCGCAAGTCGTCGGCACACCAGTCGAGCGGTTGCTGGAGCAAATGCGGGAAGCGGGACTGCCCGTCAAAGGACCGGATGAGACAGTGTCCGACAGTCAGAAAGTGCAACTGTTGAACCATCTGCGGCAAGCGCATGGCAAGGCCGGCGACGAGGAGGAGAGTCGGCGGATTACACTGCGACGCAAAAGTACGTCCGAACTCAAAATCGCGGGTTCGCAGGGACGCCCGAAAACGGTCAATGTCGAGGTCCGGAAACGGCGTACCTATGTGAAAAAGGGCGCTGAAGCCAAGACCGAAGCGAAGCCCACGGAAAGCCGCACCGCAGAGCTCGCCAAACAGGTTGAAGCCGAGCGCAAGGCGGCATTGGAAGCCAAGCGTCGGGCCGATGAGCAAACTCAGCGCCGCCAGCAAGAGCAAGAGCCAGAAGAACAGACCGCGCAGCGCCAGGCCGAGGCTACGGCTGCAGCAGAGGCAGACCAGGCAGCCACGCTTCAGGAGACGCAGCGCTTGGCCGATGTCGAGGCGCAGCGCCAGGCTGCGGTGGCAGCCGAACGGCTGGCGGCGGCGGAAGAAGCCGAGCAAACTGATGACATACCGAGCGAGCCTGCCGCCCTAGAGGCGGGCGGCGAAGGCACCGCTGCCGTAGCGGCGAGCGCGGCTGCCACTGAGCCCGAGGCGACTGCCCGTGCGCCCCAGGAGATCACCCAGGAGGTCACCCCCCAGGAGATCACCCAGGATACCAGCGAGGCCAAACCGGCCAAGCAAACGGGTGAAGCCAAAACCTCGGCCAAGCCTACCGAGAAAGGCAAGCGCCCCGGCGCCAAACAAGCCCAACCTGGCAGTGACGGCGGCAAGGGCAAGAAGGCGGGGAGCGAACCTGCGAAAAAGCCACCTGAATCGGCGGAGGCTGCCGGCACGGGGCGGGCGGCCTTGGGCGAGTCGGCCGACCCTGGCAAGGGCCGGAGTAAGCGGCGCAAAGGCAAAAAGGCCGATGATGGCCAGGGTAAGCGCGAACGCTACGAAGGCAGCGACGAGAAACAGAATCGCCGGCGCAAGAAGGGTGCAGGGGGCAAGTCCGGTGAGGACAGCAGCCGCCGGCATGGCTTCGAGAAGCCCACGCAGCCGGTCGTACGGGAAATCCGCCTGCCCGAAACCATCACGGTGGGCGATCTTGCCCAAAAAATGGCGATCAAGGCCCCTGAGGTGATCAAGACGATGATGCGTTTAGGGGTTATGGCGACCATCAATCAAGTTCTGGATCGGGACACGGCAACCTTGGTCGTTGAGGAAGTCGGCCATAAACCCAAGCCCATCGATGAAAATGAAATCGAAGCCGATTTGCTTGAAGCCGATGCCCCCGCGCTGGAGGCAAAGCCGCGGGCGCCGGTGGTAACCATAATGGGCCATGTCGACCACGGCAAGACGTCACTGCTCGATCATATCCGCCGCACCCGGGTCGCCGCCGGCGAAGCAGGCGGTATTACCCAGCACGTCGGCGCCTATCGGGTCAAGACGGCCAGCGGCTTCGTTACCTTTTTGGACACGCCCGGCCACGCAGCCTTCACGGCCATGCGCGCGCGCGGCGCCCAAGTGACCGATATCGTCATCCTGGTAGTGGCCGCCGATGACGGCATGATGCCGCAGACCAAGGAAGCGGTTCAGCATGCGCGGGCGGCGGGGGTGCCCTTGGTCGTGGCTGTGAACAAGGTGGATAAGCCCGAAGCCGATCTCGATCGCGTCCGCAACGAGCTGGCCCAGTATGATGTCATCCCCGAGGAATGGGGCGGCGAGACGCAGTTCGTTGATGTTTCGGCCAAGACCGGCCAGGGTATTGATGACTTGTTGGAATCGCTGTCCCTGCAAGCCGAAATTCTGGAATTGGCGGCGCCGGTGGAGGGGCCGATGCATGGCACGGTGATCGAGTCGAGCGTCGAGAAGGGCCGCGGACCAGTGGCCACGGTATTGGTGCGCCAAGGTACCTTGCAAAAATCCGATGTGCTGCTGAGCGGACAGGAATTCGGCCGGGTCCGGGCCATGTTTGATGAAAGCGGCCGGCCGGTCAAAGAAGCCGGCCCGTCGACTCCAGTGGTGGTGCTGGGGTTGTCCGGGGCGCCGAATGCGGGCGACGATGTCATTGTTGTCGCTGACGAGAAAAAAGCGCGTGAAGTCGCCTTGTTCCGGCAGGGCAAGTTCCGCGACGTGCGCCTGGCCAATCAGCAAGCCGCTTCCCTGGACAATCTCTTCGCCCAGATGCAGGAGGGTGAAACCGCGACGGTCAACCTGCTGGTCAAAGCCGATGTCCAGGGCAGCGCCGAAGCCTTGCGGGATTCGCTGACCAAGCTGTCTAGCGGCGAAGTCCAGGTCAAGATCGTCACGACCGGGGTCGGCGGCATTACTGAATCGGATGTCAATCTGGCGGCGGCTTCCAACGCCATCGTGATCGGCTTCAATGTCCGCGCGGATGCCGCGGCGCGCCGGACGATCGAGGAGCAGGGCGTGGATTTGCGTTATTACAGCGTGATCTACGAAGTCATCGATGATGTCAAGCAGGCCTTGTCCGGCATGCTCTCGCCCGAGCTGCGCGAGGAGATCGTCGGCATCGCCGAGGTGCGGGATGTGTTCCGCTCCTCCAAGTTCGGCACAGTGGCCGGCTGCCTAGTCGTCGAAGGCTCGGTCAAACGCGGCAATCCGATCCGGGTTCTACGTGATAATGTCGTGGTTTACGAAGGCGAGCTGGAGTCGCTGCGGCGATACAAGGACGATGTCAATGAGGTCCGGATGGGTACGGAATGCGGGATCGCGGTCAAGAATTACAACGATGTTAAAACCGGTGATCAGATCGAAGTGTATGAACGCATCGAGGTGGCCAGATCCCTGTAACCATGGCTAAGGATTACCCGCGCAGCCTTCGGGTGGCCGAGCAATTACATCGGGAGATCGCCATACTGTTGCGCGATGTCGTGCATGATCCGCGCATCGGCGATGTCACGATTGCCGATGTCGAAGTCTCCAACGATCTCGGCCATGCCCGGGTCTATTATTCGATGCTGGCCGGGCGCGCGCACTCGCAGGAGACTCACAGGGGGTTGGTTCGTGCCGGCGGTTTTTTGCGGCGTGAGTTGGGCAAGCGCCTGCATATCCGCTATGTGCCGCAATTGCATTTTGTTTACGACGATACCCAAGAACGCGGCGACTATCTGGATCATCTGATCAAGGATGCCCGCAAGTTGGATCGGGCGCAGGGCTTGACTGAGGACGACGCGCCTCGCGATAACGGCGAATCGGTATGAGTCGGCGGCGTAAACAAAAGCGGGGCGATTGTCGCCCGGTCAACGGTATTCTGCTGTTCGACAAGCCCGCTGGCGTGACCTCCAATCAGGCTCTGCAACAGGTCAAGCGCTTGTTCAAAGCGTGCAAGGCTGGCCATACCGGCAGTCTCGACCCGTTGGCCACCGGCTTGTTGCCGATATGTTTCGGCGAGGCGACCAAAATCTCCTCCTATCTGCTGACTGCGGACAAGTACTACCGGACGCGGGCGAAGCTGGGTATCGTGACCGACACCGGCGATGCCGAGGGCAATGTCTGTGAGCGCCATCCGGTGCAGGACTATGATGCCCCGACCCTGGAGGCGGTTCTGGCCGGATTTCGCGGTGTCCAGCAGCAGGTGCCGCCCATGCATTCGGCGGTTAAGCACCAGGGCCAACGCTTGTACGAGTTGGCCCGGCAGGGCGTGGCGGTGGCGCGCGAGGCGCGTGAGATCACCATTCACCGCCTGCAAGCCTTGCCGACGGCTGGGCCTTACTTGGAGCTGGACATCCATTGCAGCAAGGGCACCTACATCCGGACCCTGATCGAGGACATCGGCGCTCGCCTGGGCTGCGGGGCGCATGTGGTCGAGCTGCGCCGCTATGGGGTGGGGCCTTACCAGGAGCCAGATATGATCGATCTGGCGCGCCTGCAAACCCTGGCCGAAGCGGGCGAGACGGAACTCGACGCGGTTGTGCGTCCCTTGGATTCGGCCCTGGCCCATTGGCCGAGGATCGATCTGGACGCCGACAGCACGGTTTTTGTTCGGGAAGGCCAGGCCGTGCAGGTCTCGGGCGCACCGGTGGATGGTTTGGTAAGGCTGTATGGCGGTGCGCAGCAGTTCCTTGGGGTCGGTGAAGTCCTCGATGATGGCCGGATCGGGCCAAGGCGGCTGTTGCGCTGACAGCCGGGACCATCCGCGGGCCGCAGGCGCATTGCCGACAGTATATAACCCTCATGTAGCGCCTGTGTCACGCTATGGGTCGCTGCATTTTGCATGTTAGCATGAGTGTTTTGCCGGGGTAGGCGCGCTTGACTCGCGCAGCGCCCAGCAGCGCGTATCAGTTGAAACAGATAAAAGGGGCAGTGAGCTAAAATGGCTTTAGACCAAGCAAAAAAGGCCGAAATCGTCAAGCAATACGGCCAAGGGGAGAATGATACCGGATCGGTCGAGGTGCAGGTGGCATTATTGTCGTCCCGCATCAGCTATCTGACCAATCATTTCTCTTATCATAAACACGACCACCATTCGCGGCGCGGGTTGATCAAGATCGTCAATCAGCGGCGCAAGTTGTTGGATTATATCAAGGGTAAGGACTACGGCCGTTATCGGGCGCTGATTAAATCACTGGGCCTGCGCCGTTAATTCTTTCCCCATTAATTAGGATTTTGCCGTGACCGCCTTTACTAAGCGATTTCAATTCGGTGAGCATACCGTCAGCCTAGAGGTGGGCCGCTTGGCTAGACAAGCCGATGCTGCCGTCCTCGTGTCCATGTCCGATACCGTGGTGCTAGTGACCGCCGTCGGCGAGAAAACCGCCCGAGCCGGGCGGGACTTTTTCCCGCTAACGGTGAATTACCAAGAGCGCACCTACGCGGCCGGGCGCATACCCGGTGGTTTTCTCAAGCGCGAAGGGCGGCCCTCGGAAAAGGAAACCCTGACTTCACGGCTGATCGACCGGCCATTGCGCCCATTATTCCCTGATGGGTTCATCCATGAAGTGCAGGTGATCGCCACAGTGATCTCGCTGAATCCGGAAGTCGATGCGGACCTGCCGTCGATGATCGGCGCGTCGGCCGCATTATCCCTGTCGGGGATGCCGTTCGGCGGTCCTCTGGGGGCCGCCCGCATTGGTTACCAGGACGGCCAGTATCTGCTTAACCCCAGTGCATCCGAATTGGAGAAGTCCTCACTGGACCTAGTCGTGGCCGGTACCGAAAGTGCGGTCTTGATGGTCGAATCCGAGGCCAACGAGCTGACCGAAGAAGTCATGCTCGGTGCTGTGATGTATGGTCACACGCAAATGCAGGCGGTCATTCAGGCCATTCGAGAAATGCAGGCCGAAGGCCTGGGCAAGCCCGCCTGGGACTGGCAGCCCCCCAGTCCCGCTGACGATGTGGCGCAGGCCGTGGCGGCGGCCGGGGAAAGTGGTATGGCCGAGGCCTATACCATCGCCGATAAACTGGCCCGCCAGGAGCGGGTTGGGCAGGTTAAAGACAGCGTCACCGAGCAGCTTGCGGCGACTGAGGCAAAACCGGACGGCTTGGCTGCCGAGGCGGTTGCCGGCGCGCTCGCCAAGCTGGAGAAGCATATCGTGCGCGAGCGGATTCTCGCCGGGGAGCCGCGCATTGATGGCCGGGATCGGCAAACCGTGCGGCCGATCAGTGTTGAGGTCGGCATTCTGCCCCGCGTGCATGGCTCGGCTTTGTTTACCCGCGGCGAAACCCAGGCCCTGGTGACGACCACACTGGGGACTGAACGCGACGCCCAGGTGATCGATGCCATCGAAGGTGAGCATCGCGAGCCGTTTATGCTGCATTACAACTTCCCGCCCTATTGCGTTGGGGAAACCGGCATGGTGGGAACGCCCAAACGGCGGGAAATCGGCCACGGCCGCCTGGCCAAGCGCGGTATTCAGGCCGTTATGCCGGATCTTAAAAATTTCCCCTATGTCATCCGGGTCGTCTCGGAAATCACCGAATCCAATGGCTCGAGTTCCATGGCCTCGGTTTGCGGGACCAGCATGTCGCTGATGGATGCCGGCGTGCCGATTCGCGGCGGTGTGGCCGGGATCGCCATGGGTTTGGTGAAAGAGGGTGAGCGATATGCCGTGCTGTCGGACATCATGGGCGACGAGGACCATCTCGGCGATATGGACTTTAAAGTCGCCGGTACGGCCAACGGAGTCAATGCCCTGCAGATGGACATCAAGATCGATGGCATTACTGAAGAGATCATGCAGATTGCCTTGCATCAGGCCAAGGAAGGCAGGCTGCATATCCTGGACGAGATGAACAAGGCGATCGCCGAGCCCCGCAAGGAGATGTCGCAGTTCGCGCCGCGCTATATCACCATGAAAATCCATCCCGACAAGATTCGCGATGTCATCGGCAAGGGCGGCGTAACGATTCGTGGGATTACCGAAGAGACCGGTGCTACGGTGGATATCGACGATGACGGTACCATTCGGATCGCCTCAACCGACAAATCCGCCGGCGAGGCCGCGCGCAACAGGATCGAAGAATTGACTGCCGATATGGAAGTCGGCCGTATCTACGCCGGTACCGTGACTAAAATCACCGATTTCGGTGCTTTTGTCAGCATTCTGCCCGGCAAGGAAGGCTTGGTACATATCTCGCAGATTTCGGAAGAGCGGGTCGCCAAGGTCAGCGACAAGTTAGCCGAGGGCGATAAGATTCAGGTCAAGGTGCTTGAGGTGGACCGTCAAGGAAGAATTCGTTTGTCGATGAAAGGTATTCCCCAACAATAGCCTTTACCCGCTTCTTGGCCGACACCGCTGCTACGGCGGTGTCGGCCAAGTGCGGCGTAACAGTGCCCGGGGCATAGCTCGTTAACTGCTTTCCCCCACCGTAAAATCCGGTAGGGACGTCTCGACGAAACCAAGATGCCCCTCATACGCGGTCAGCGTATTCTGCAGCAGCATCGCTACGGTCATCGGGCCGACCCCGCCCGGCACTGGCGTAATATGGGCCGCAATCGCCTCGGCCTCAGCGAAATTTATATCTCCCACCAAGCGGCCATCGTGCTGGCGATTGATGCCGACATCGATGACGGTGGCGCCCGGTTTGATCCAATCCCCACCCGCCAGACCTGGCTTGCCGGCGGCGGCGATCAGAATATCCGCTTCGCGGGCATGTTTGGGTGTGTCATCGGTAAAGCGGTGACATACCGTCACCGTGGTCCCGACCAGTAGCAATTCGGCCGCCAATGGCCGGCCGACGATGTTCGAGGCGCCGACGATCACCGCGTGCCGGCCTTTGAAGGTCTCACCCAGATGATGCAGCAGGTGCATAACGCCATAAGGCGTGCAGGGCCGCAGCACTGGTACCCGCAACAGCAAACGTCCCATGTTGTAGGGATGAAAGCCGTCGACATCCTTGTCCGGGCGGATACGCTCGATCACGGTTTCCGGATCGATGTGATCGGGCAGGGGGAGTTGTACCAGGATACCGTCGATGCTGCTGTCCTCGTTCATTTCGTCGAGCAGTCCCAATAGATGGGCCTGCGAGGTCGTGCTAGGTAAATCGAACGCACGCAGGGCAATACCGACTTCCTTACAGGCCCGCCGCTTATTGCGCACGTAAACATGCGAAGCCGGATCGCTGCCGACCAGCACGACGGCAAGCCCCGGGGGACGGCGCTCTTGATCGAGGTGATGACGGATACTCTGGGCGATACCCGTGCGTAATTCGGCGGCAATGGCCTTGCCATCGATGATATTGGCGCTCATGACTGCTCCGTGGGCAAGTTAATTCATTATTTTTACACGATTAAAAATGCCCTGGCAAAGCTGCCGGCAAGACGCTACGCCAGCTGCAGGCCATGGCCGGGCGGGGTTGTCGGTTGTTTCACAATATGGCCGAGCCGGCATTGTGCGTTATCCGCCAATAACTCAGAAATGCTTTATAACTTATTGATATAAAACAATTAAATATATGGCCCTGGTTTTGCTAATCAAAAGCTAAGACACACTAGCAAACACGGCCATGCACATATTGCCATGATTACGATTAACGACACCACGCTACGCGACGGTGAGCAATCCGCCGGGGTGGCCTTTTGCTTGGAAGAAAAGCTGGCGATTGCCCGCGGGCTGGATGCCCTGGGGGTACCGGAGCTGGAAATCGGGATTCCAGCGATGGGCCTCGAGGAATGCGAAGGAATCCGCGCCGTAGTGGAATTGGGTTTGAAGGCCCGCCTAATGGTCTGGACCCGCCTGGCCACCGAGGATATGTCGCACTGCCGTGATCTGGGGGTGACCTGGGTCAATCTTTCGCTGCCGGTCTCCGATCAGCAGTTACAGCATAAGCTCGGCAAAGACCGCAATTGGGCGCTTGCGCAATTACAGCGCCAGATTCCGGCGGCCCTGGCCATGGATTTGGGTGTTTGCATCGGTGGCGAGGATGCTTCCCGGGCCGATCCGGCGTTTTTGCAGGAAGTGGTGACGACTGCGCAAGCTTTGGGCGCGAGCCGGTTTCGCTTTGCCGATACCCTTGGGCTGCTCGATCCGTTCACAACCTATGAACGTATTCGAGCGCTGCGGGCCAATTGCGATCTGGACATCGAAATGCATGCCCATGACGACCTGGGCTTGGCGACTGCCAATACCCTGGCGGCGGCGCGGGCCGGTGCGACCCATGTCAACACGACGGTGCATGGTCTGGGCGAACGCGCCGGCAACGCGCCGTTGGAAGAGGTGGTCATGGGATTGAAATATTTGTATGACCGGCACACCGGCATCGACTTGTCAGCTTACCAAGCCTTGTCTCAACGGGTGAGCCAAGCGTCCGGACGGCCGATCGCCTGGCAAAAAAGCTTGGTCGGGGAGGGGGCTTTCACCCATGAAGCGGGAATTCATGTAGATGGTTTGCTCAAGGATCCGCTGAATTACCAGGGCGTCGATCCCGCCGATCTCGGTCGCGTGCATCGACTGGTCTTGGGCAAGCATTCCGGGCGGCATGCAGTGCAGCGCATCTATGCCGAGACGCTGCGACTGGAGCTGCAGCCCGACCAAGCCCAACGGCTGCTGCCCTTATTGAGGCAGTTTGTCACTGTGACCAAACGCTCGCCACAAGCGGCTGATCTACGAATTCTTTTGGCCGAGCTCGACAAGCCCGTGGCCGCTGCGAGTCATACCCTTGCCAGAGACAGCTCGGCACAGCAGGTCACCATGGTCCATAGCCATGGACACTGAGTATTCCCACGATTTAACCGGCAAAGACACGCGCATCCTGGAGGACGCCATGTTAACTGAAGAGTTGCTCGACAACGACGATGGCCTGGCCTCACTGGGCTCGGCGGAAGAATTTCTTGAGTATTTCGACATCGAATATGATTCGGCTGCAGTGCGCGAGCGCCGTTGGCAGATTCTGCAGGGATTTCATGATTATCTTGCCGAAATTGAGCAGATGCCGGACCGGCCCGAGCAGCGCCATGCCTTGTATGCCGATCTGTTGGCCGGTGCCTATTATGATGCTATTCACGGTGCCAAGGCCTTACAGGGTAGCTCGCCGTGTGCGAGTTGCGGGGCGCCCCAGCAAACCGGCTGCGCGATTAACCCCGCAGCGGGGGCCGACCGGTTCGATTACGGTGCGGCAGTGCGGGTTAGCCGCACGATTCGCAATGATGGTAGCTATCCGGGGTTGGCCCGGGGCGAATTGCTGGTCATCCGCGGCAGTGTCGGCTATGTCCGCGATGTCGGCACCTTCCTGCAAGACCAGGTGATTTATGCGGTGTACTTTCCTGACGCAGACAAGTTGGTCGGGTGCCGGGCAACCGAGCTGCAACCGGCCGAAGCGCCCTGGATGCCGAGTGAATTCGAGTTTCGCGATCAGGTGGCGGCCCGTATCCCGCTCGGCATCGATGGTGAAGTCATCGTGGCCAGCGGCGAGGTGGGCCAAGTCATGAAAGTGGTCAGGGAAGCGCCGGGCGGCGTTGCTTATTATGTGCATTTTGCCGGCCGCAATGTGCTGCAGGTGCCGGAAACCGCCCTGATACCGCCGCCGGCGGAGATTGCGCAGCCGTCGGCGGAGGTGGCATGAGTCTGGCTGCCCTTGCCGGGCGTGATACCGCCCCTGCCGCCCCTGCCGCCGATGCTCTGGATGACGCGGTTTATCGATATCACCTGCTGCGGGCGGCCTTGGCGGCAGGCTGGTCGAATCTCGCCGAGGTTCCCGCGCCACGCTTAGCGGCCCTGGCAGACCAAGCTCGGCAGGCGCGGGCGTTAGAAGACAGAGTATTAGCCTCTGCCGAAGCAGCAGCCGAGACCGTTACGACCACGCAGATCGTTACCGCCATGGCCGCCATTCGCGAGCGCTATACCGATGGCGAGCAGTTCAGCGCCGATCTCGCCCGCAATGGTTTAACTGAGACGGCTCTCAGGCATGCCTTGGAACGAGAGCTGATCTTCAACGCTGTGATGCAGCGGATCGCCGCTGCGGCGCCGGTTGTGACTGAGGCGGCGATTGAACAATTCTATCGCGCTCAGCAAGCCCGGTTCAGTCAACCAGAGCAGCGTACCGCTCGGCATATTCTGATTACTGTCAATGCCGATTTCCCGGAAAATCAGCCCACCGCGGCCTGGCGGCGCATCACTGATCTGGCCGCCCAATTGGCCGCGCAGCCCGAGCGCTTTGCCGAACTGGCGCAGACCCATTCCGAATGCCCGAGCGCCCTGCGCGCGGGCGAACTCGGTACTGTGACGCGCGGGCAGCTCTATAGCACCCTGGACGCGGCATTATTTGCCCTGGAAGAACACGCCATTAGTGCACCGGTGGCAAGCGAGCTGGGTTATCACCTGTTGTGGTGCGAGCGACTGGAGCCGGCCCGGACCTTGGCCCTGGACGATGCGCGGCCGCGCATTCGGCGACTGCTGCAAGCGCGTGCCGCGCGTGATCAGCAAAAGGCCTGGCTGGCGCGCTTGCCGGTCGAGGCCAGCGCCAGCCCTGTCAGATAATAGCTATTAAGATCCGTTATATATTAATTTTTGCAGAAGTTCTCGGGGTTAACATGTCCAGCCCCCCTTCTCCCTCGGGAGGGGGCGAAGGCTTATGAAACAATTGATATCTGTATTGCTGATGTCCTTGTCCGTTTGTTGCGTACCGTCTGCGTATGCAACTGCAAAGCTTGCGTGATACGCCAAGCTCGCCTAGCCTTAACGTAATACGATTTTGAAAATCACGCACCACCTGCACTGAGGTGGTGGGGTTGGTGATTGCTGACCGGGATTGCTGATAAGGGAGGGTCCCTATTGTATTGCGGAGGACTTAAGGGTGCATATTGTCGATGGTGTGTTGAGCTATCCGGTATTGCTCGGTGGCACCGCCTGTGCGGTTGCAGGAATTGCGAAAGGCTTGGCGGTGCTCGACCAGGATAGGATGCCGACGGCCGGTATTTTGAGTGCGGCATTTTTTGTCGCCTCGCTCATCCATGTGCCGCTCGGCCCGAGCAGCGTGCATCTGGTCATGAATGGCTTGGCCGGCCTGCTGCTCGGCTGGGCAGCCTTTCCGGTGATTTTCGTCGGTCTGTTGCTGCAGGCGGTGTTCTTCGGTTATGGCGGGGTGACGGTCCTGGGTATCAACACGCTCAACATGGCCCTGCCGGCGGTACTGGTGTATTACCTGTGCCGTGCGGCCTGGCAGCACAACTCGGGCCTGGCGGTCAGCAGCGCTGGGCTGGCCGGGGGGCTGGCCATCGTGTTGGCCGCCCTGATGGTCGCCGGTTCGCTCGCCCTGAGCGGTGATCCCCTGGTTCCCGCCGCCAAGCTGGTCATAGTGACCAATCTGCCGGTGATGGTTATCGAAGGATTGTTGTGTGCCGCAACCATCATGCTGATCCGTAAGGTCAAGCCCGCTATGTTGAGCTGGCCCGGCCAGATTACCCAGCATGCCTAAACTCGGCACTTGGGGACAACTGGGCGGGCTGGTGCTGCTCCTGCTGTGGCTGCCGCAGGGTTTGGCGCATCGGCTGACGATGTCCGCCTGGGCGGCGGGTGATGCGGTGGTCGGCGAAGTGCGGTTATCCAGTGGTGAACCGGCGCCTGCCGGCACGATGGTCGAAGTGTATGGACCGGACCGGGATTTATTGGCCGAAACGCCGCTCAATGCCACCGGGCAATTTCGCTTTACCCCGACCCAGCGGCTAACATACACGTTTCGCGCCGATCTGGGCGCCGGTCATGCTGCGGCAGTCACCCTAACGCCCGCCGAATTACCAGAATTATCAGAGGTGACCGAGCCTGCGGCGGCCTCTGCTGCCGCCGCGCTGCCGCATTCGCCCGATCAGATTCAGGCTGACCGGCTCGAAGCGGTGATCAAAACGGCCGTGCAGCGCGAAATCTTGCCGTTGCGGCGCGACTTAGAGCGGTTACAGGAGCGGACCGGCTGGCGCGACATCATCGGCGGTCTGGGCTACGTGGCCGGGGTGTTCGGTTTGCTGTTTTTCCTGTACGGTCGGCGTCGCCCAAGCGGCTAACGGCAGATGGATTCGGCTATTGCCAGCGCCTTGGGGTCTGACGAACAAGCTGCCGATTGGTTGGCGGCGCTGGATCCGCGCACCCGGTTGGTCGCGGGATTCGGCAGCGCCTTGCCCGTGGTCGCCTGTAGCCAGCCCGTTACGCTGCTGCTGGCGTTAGCCGGCGCCGGCGCCTTGTTACTGGCCTCGCGCCAAGCCTATCTGCCCCTGCTGCGGCGTATGCTGGCGATGGACAGTTTTCTTGTGGCCCTGCTGGTCATGCTGCCGTTCACCACGCCGGGACCGGCGTTGCTGACTCTGGGACCAGTGTCTGCCAGTGCAGCCGGTTTGCAGGCGGCATTCGTCATTCTGCTCAAGGCCAATACCGTGGTTCTGACGCTGCTTGTGCTGGTGAGCGGCTTGAGTGCCGCCGCTGTTGGCCATGCCCTGGCGCGGTTGGGCCTGCCGACGCGGTTGGTCGAACTCGTGTTTTTCACCGTCCGGTATTTACAAACCCTAAGCCTGGAATATCATCGTCTGCACAATGCCATGCGGGCACGCGGCTTTCGCCCGAGCAATACCTGGCATACCTACCGCAGTGTCGGTTATTTGCTGGGTATGTTGCTGGTACGAAGCGTGGAGCGGGCCGAACGGGTGCAGCAAGCGATGCGGTGCCGCGGCTTTCGCGGTCGCCTGTACGTGCTTGACGAGGCATCCCTGACTTATCATGATGGACTGTTCGCCGGTGGGATAACGGGTTTTGTCGTCTTATTGCTGATGCTGGAATACGTCCTTAATGGCCTTGTTTGAGCTGGCCGGGATTGCTTTTGCCTATCCCGAACGGCCGCCGTTGTTCCGGGACTTGGACTTCTCGCTCAACGCTGGCGAGCGGCTCGGCATCGTCGGTGCCAATGGCGCCGGTAAGAGTACGCTGCTATTGTTGCTGGTGGGCTTGCTCAAACCGCAGGCGGGCCGGGTGATTGCCTTTGGCCGGGTGCGACAGCGGGAAACCGATTTCATCGAGGTACGGCAGCGCGCGGGCCTGGTGTTTCAGGATCCGGATGATCAGCTGTTTTGCCCCACCGTGCTCGAAGATGTGGCCTTTGGGCCGCTCAATCTTGGGCTGTCCAAACGGCAAGCGTTGCAGCGCGTCGAACAAACCCTCGGCCAATTGGAGCTCGACCATCTGCGCGACCGGCTTACCCATGGTTTGTCTGGTGGGGAAAAACGCCTGATAAGCCTGGCGGCGGTGCTGGCCATGGCGCCGGATGTCTTGCTGCTCGACGAGCCCAGCAATGGCTTGGATGCCGCGATGCGCAACCGCTTGTTGACGGTGCTGAGCCAGCTGCCGCAAGCCTTGGTGCTGGTCTCGCATGACCACGATTTGATGGGCCGGCTCACCGACCGCCAATGGTCGCTGCCGCCGCCGGCCACCCGCCAATGCTGATGCTGGGGGGCGATGGACGCGGTCAGAAAAATCATTCACATCGACATGGATGCCTTTTATGCCGCCGTTGAGCAGCGTGATGACCCGCGCCTGCGCGGCCGTCCGGTGGTCGTTGGTGGGTCGCCTGACAGCCGCGGCGTGGTGGCGACGGCGAGTTACGAAGCGCGTCAATTCGGCATCCATTCGGCCATGCCCGCCAGCCGCGCCCAGCGGCTGTGTCCCGAGGCGGTCTTCCTGCGCCCCCGCTTCGCGGCCTATCGCGCCATTTCGCTGCAGATTCGCCAGCTTTTTCAGCAGATAACTGCCGTCGTCGAGCCGCTGTCCCTGGACGAAGCCTATCTGGATGTGAGCCGATGCCGCTTTGCCGAGGGCTCGGCGACCCGTATCGCTGCCTGGCTCAAGCGCCGTATCGGCGAGGAAACCGGACTAATCGCCTCGGCCGGGGTCTCCTATAACAAGTTCCTGGCGAAGCTGGCCTCGGACATGGATAAACCGGATGGATTGAGGGTGATTCTGCCGGCCGAGGGGCCTGCTCTGGTCGAGAAGCTGGCGATCGGTCAGTTTCACGGGATTGGCCGGGCCACGGCAGCCCGCCTGCAGGCGTTGGGTGTTCACACCGGCGCAGACTTGCGGGCCAAGAGTCTGGGGCAACTGCAAACCTATTTCGGCCGCCGGGCGCAGTATTATTATGATCTGGCCCGGGCCGTCGATGAACGTTCTGTCGCCGGACAGCGGCCGCGCAAGTCACTGGGCACGGAACTCACCTTCCCGACTGACATGACCCATATCGAGGCCATGCAAGCCAGTCTTGAACGGCTGGCGACCGAGGTGATCGCTGGTCTGGATGAGCATGCCCTGTGGGCCCAGACGCTCACACTCAAAGTCAAATATGCAGACTTCCAGAGCATTACCCGTAGCATGACCCCGGGTTATCCGCTGCATGCGCTCGAGCAAATCCTACCCTTGTTGTATGCCTTGCTCGAGCGCACTGAGGCCCGTCGCCGCCCGGTACGCCTGTTGGGTGTGACCGCTGCCGGCTTGGTCGAGTCTGCCGGTCAAACGCCGGTGCGGCAGCTCGATTTGTTCGGCGATTAATGGTGGCCTAATAATTTATACCGAGCGGGGCCTGCGGCACGCAGTCTGGGCCCGGCGCCGGCTAATTGTAGATGGTTCCTGGCACATGACCGCATACTGGCGCTGCGCCCTCGACGCGGATCAGCATAGACTCGATCAGGCCGCGGCTACAGGGACGAATCGGGCCGTTTATCCAAATGAACATGCCACAATCTGTTCAAGTAATTGTTGGCGCAAATCATGCTAATACTTAAGCAAATGATACCAAGCAAAGATCGGTAGGCCGCTGTCTGTCCCCGCCAAACCGATAGTGCCTGTTTCGGGCAGCGAGGTAGCCAACAATCAAGGAAATGCCAATGTTGATCGCCACAGCCAGTACCACCAACCCAGCCATTCGCACCTACACCGAATTATGGGCTTATGCCCGGCAGCCTGATACGTTGCTGACCCGTTGCTTTGCCGGGGTGATCGGCAGGGCGCTAGAGGGCGGGCAAACGCCCATAATTCGCGGCATGGCCGACGCTACCTTCCAAGATTTGCTGGCCGCCCACTTCCCCGGCGCGGTACTCGGCAACGGCGCACCATTGGACGATGCGTCCCTGGCGGCAGAAATCGCGGATTTAGCCGCCTTGTTGCTCGAGCATCGGGCCGATTCACGGCCGGCACTTGAGTGGCTGGCACAAGCGATTGCCTCGGCCGCCATGGGCAGCGATCATCTCTGGCAGGATATGGGCCTGCCGGATCGGGGCTTGTTATCACGTTTGCTCAGCACCTATTTTCCGAGCCTGGCGGCACTCAATCGCGGCGACATGAAATGGAAGAAGTTCTTTTACAAGCAACTGTGTCAGCGTGCCGAGGTGCCGCTTTGCAAAGCGCCGCATTGCCAGGCCTGTTCCGATTATGTGCACTGTTTCGGGGCAGAAAGCGGTGACGCGCATTGGTTTGCCGTTGCAGATCCGGGCGGGTAACTCCTACTCTGGGGCTGCCAAGCTTCTTGAGCGCAGACTGCGTGGTGATCCATCCAAATCGGCTTTGTTCGAATTAGCCGGTAAAGAGGCGTTCAAGATTGCTTGAGGCACCTGGAGAAGTGAGGTTAGCTAGCGGGGTTTGATTTGCGAAATTCATGCAAGTGATCCGCAGAGGGGAGGATGATGCGGTAACGTGTGGTCGAGGATTGCTTGAGAGTGACTTAAGGGACGGCTCACTCCGCCAATGATTTACCGCCAACGATTTAGTTGATTCTAATTAATTCCTTGAATTATTTGGCTCCCCGGGACGGGCTCGAACCGCCGACCTAGTGATTAACAGTCACCCGCTCTACCGACTGAGCTACCGGGGAACAATAAAGCGGAGATATTAATAAGCCGCCATACTAATGTCAATACCCCGATGCAGTTAGGGCTTGCCGGATGCGTTCGGCACCGGCCTCGAGCTGGCTTTGGGACGCAGCAAAGGAAATCCGGACATGGCCAGGGCTGCCGAAGGCCGACCCCGGAACAACGGCGACACCGGCGCGGTCCAGCAGGAATTCGGCAAGCTGAATGTCGTTTGCTACGCCAGATAATGCCTCGATCGCCTGGTGCATGCTCGGAAACAGATAGAAAGTTCCCCCAGCCGCGGCGCAATTGACGCCGGGAATTTGATTCAGGGCATTAACCATCAGGGCATGGCGCTGCTCAAAGGCCGTGCGCATCTCGGCTACGCTGTGCTGGTCACCGTTTAGGGCGGCGACAGCTGCGGCCTGGGCGATGGCGGTCGGGTTGGAGGTGCTTTGCGATTGGATTTTGGTCATGGCCGCGATCAGCTCGGCCGGACCGGCGGCATAGCCGATGCGCCAGCCGGTCATGGCATAGGCCTTGGACACGCCGTTGATGACCAGGGTCCGCTCGGCGAGCTGCGGGGCGACGTTGACGATATTTTGAAAATGCTGGCCGCCGAACAGGATATGCTCGTAGATATCGTCACTGGCGATCAGCACTTGCGGCTGGGCCAGCAGCACGTCGGCCAGGGCCTGCAGCTCGGCGGGCGAGTACACAGTCCCCGACGGATTGTTCGGGCTGTTGAGAAACAGCAGGCGGGTGCGCTCGGTGATGGCCGCCTCGAGCTGCGCCGGGGTGATTTTAAAGCCCTGCGTCTGATCGGCCTGGATGAACACGGGCTCGCCATCGGCGAGCCGGACCATGTCCGGGTAGGAGACCCAATAGGGCGCCGGGATCACCACTTGATCGCCCGGGTCTAACAAGGCCTGGCAGAGGTTGTAGCAGCTATGCTTGGCGCCGCAGGAGACGAGAATCTGCTCAGGTGTGTAGTGTAAGCCGTTTTCACGGGCGAATTTGTCGACCACCGCTTGCTTGAGTTCGGTCGTGCCGCTCACAGCGGTATAACGGGTCTGACCCTGTTTAAGAGCCGTCACAGCCGCTTGCTGAATCGGTTCGGGGGTCACGAAATCGGGCTCGCCGGCCGCCAGGCCAATGACATCGCGGCCTTCGGCGCGTAGGCGATTGGCCAGCGCGGTCACAGTTAGGGTCGGCGAAGGTTGAACGCGCTGTACGCGCGTGGCTAAACGCATAGTCAAGATTGCTTCTTCTCTCGTTTGATCAAGGGCGGATAAGTTGCCATAGCGTCCAGGAATGCGGCGCTACACAATTGAATTCATCAGGACAGCCTTAGGAGTCAGCGGGCCCATGAGTCGCATTTTTGATTTGGCTACCCAATACGCACCGGCGGGCGATCAGCCGACCGCCATCGAGACCCTGGTCGAGGGCTTGGAGAGCGGCCTGGCCCGGCAAACCTTGTTGGGGGTTACCGGCTCCGGCAAAACCTTCACCATGGCCAATGTCATCGCGCGGACCAATCGGCCGACGGTAATCATGGCGCCGAACAAGACCCTGGCCGCGCAGCTATACGGGGAAATGAAGGGCTTTTTCCCCGATAATGCCGTCGAATACTTCGTGTCTTACTACGATTATTACCAGCCCGAGGCTTATGTGCCCGCCTCGGATACCTATATCGAAAAGGATGCCTCGATTAATGAGCATATCGAGCAAATGCGGTTGTCCGCAACCAAGGCTATGCTCGAGCAGCGCGATGCGGTGATCGTCGCGACCGTCTCGGCGATCTATGGCCTGGGCGACCCGGAAGCTTATCTGCGTATGATTTTGCATCTCGTGCGCGGCGAGCGGCTGGAGCAGCGCCAAATCCTCAGGCGGTTGACCGAATTGCAGTACACCCGCAATGATACCGAACTCAGGCGCGGCACGTATCGAGTCCGCGGCGATGTCATCGATGTTCATCCGGCCGAATCCGATACCGAGGCGGTGCGCATCGAGCTGTTCGATGACGAAGTCGAGCAGCTCAGCCTGTTCGATCCGCTGACCGGTGAGATCAGCCGGCGGGTACCCCGCTACACCATCTATCCGAGCAGTCATTATGTCACACCGCGCGACACGATTCTCAATGCCATCGAACAAATCAAGGTCGAACTGAAGGACCGGCTGGCGGAGCTGCGCGAGGCCGGCCATCTGGTTGAGGCGCAGCGGCTGGAGCAGCGGACCCTGTTCGATCTGGAGATGATGCAGGAAGTCGGCTACTGCTCCGGCATCGAAAACTATTCGCGCTATCTGTCGGGCCGGCAGCCGGGGGAGCCGCCGCCGTGCTTGCTGGATTACCTGCCGCTCGATGCCTTGATGATTATCGACGAAAGCCATGTCACCGTGCCGCAGCTCGGCGCCATGTATCGCGGGGATCGCTCGCGCAAGGAGACCCTGGTCAATTACGGTTTTCGCCTGCCCTCGGCGCTGGACAATCGGCCCCTGCGCTTCGAGGAATTCGCCCGCATTCAGCCACAGACGGTGTATGTCTCAGCCACCCCAGGACCCCGCGAGCTGGAGCAGTCCGATCAGGTCGCCGAACAGGTGGTCCGGCCCACAGGGCTGGTCGATCCCGAGATCGAGGTCCGGCCAGTGACCAGTCAGGTCGATGATCTGCTCTCGGAAAGCCGGCTGCGTATCGACGCCGGGGAACGGGTCCTGGTAACCACCCTGACTAAGCGCATGGCCGAGGATCTGACCGAATACCTCGGCGAGCATAACGTCCGGGTGCGCTATTTGCACTCGGATATCGACACGGTCGAGCGGGTGGAGATCATTCGCGATTTGCGCCTGGGGCATTTCGATGTGTTGGTTGGGATCAACCTGCTGCGCGAGGGCCTGGATATCCCCGAGGTGTCGCTGGTGGCCATTCTGGATGCTGACAAGGAAGGCTTTTTGCGGGCCGAGCGCTCGCTGATCCAGACCATCGGCCGGGCGGCCCGCAATGTGCGCGGCAAGGCCATTTTGTATGCCGATACCATCACCGGTTCGATGCGCCGGGCCATGGACGAAACCGAACGCCGTCGGCACAAGCAGCTCGCCTTCAACGAAGCCCATGGGATTTCGCCACGCAGCATCCAGAAACAGGTCGCCGACATCATGGAAGGCGCCTATGCCAATCATCCGGCGGCTTCGCCGCAGCGCTTTGCCCGGGCGGCCGAGAATCAGGCCAGCTACGGTCGGCCGGAGGACATTCTCAAGCAGATTGCCCGCCTAGAAAAACAGATGTATCAGCATGCCAAGGATTTGGAATTCGAACAGGCCGCGGCGTTGCGTGATCAAATCCATAATTTGCAGGCCCAATTGTCCGGTGCTGGTGAAACCAATACCTAAATTTACCCTAAATTATCTTATGTACGGGTCCAGGATATTTGATTCTCGCACTTAGGCAGGCTGCCCTATGGGGGATAAGCGGTTGGACCTTGCGACAGCATGCCGATTGGCCAGCCTGGCACGTCGTCGGTCTGAACTTGCTCGGTCTGAACTTGGGCGCGTTCAAATGCACCCCACCTTACCCTGTGCTTTGCTCGCTCGCCCGGCGCCGCATGAAGCTGCGGCTGAAAATAATCCCCAGCTCATACAGCAGCCACATTGGCAAGGCCAGCAGGACCTGGGAGATGATATCCGGGGGTGTCAGCAGCATGCCGATCACGAAGGCGGCGACGATCACATAGGGGCGGGCCTTGCGCAGTTGCTCCGGCGTGGTCAAGCCCGTGGCGACCATTACGAAGGTGGCGATGGGGACTTCGAAGGCGATGCCGAAGGCAATGAACAGGGTGGTGACAAAACTGAGGTAATGATTGATGTCGGTCATGACCTCGACGCCTTCCGGGGCGACGCTGGTGAAAAAGCCGAAGACCAGCGGAAAGACGACGATATAAGCGAAGGCCATGCCGGTATAGAACAAGAGGATGCTCGCCAGCAGGATTGGCAGGGCCAGCTTGCGTTCGTTTTGATACAAACCAGGCGCTACGAACCCCCAGATTTGATACAGCACGTAAGGCACGGCGATCACCACTGCCAACAGCAGGGTCAGCTTGAAGGGCACGAGGAACGGCGAGGCGACTTCCACGGCCACCATGCTCGAGCCTTCCGGCAGCTTGGCGATCAAGGGGCTCGCCAAGGTGGTATAGAGCTGCTGGGCAAAAGGAAACAGGCACAACATGACCAGCACCACCGCCAGCAGGGCGCGCAGCAGCCGCTCGCGCAGCTCCACCAGATGACTTAAAAACGGGGCCTGCGGGAGGCCTTGTTGTTGGTTCACGTCGTCGGAATCGGTCATGAATCATGCTCGGCGGAGCGGGATTGGCTATCCCTGGCGTCATCGAGGGTCTGCGAGGCTTGTTTGGCCCATGCGGCAGGCGAGTCGGCATTCGCGTGACCGGTGCCGGGCTCGTCAGGGGGCGTATCTGTGTCCGCCTCTGCACCGGCTTCGCCGGCACCGTTATGGCTGTCGTTAGTCTCGGCTGGGTTCGCGGCGTTTTGCTGAGGCGCTTTGGCCCGGGCACTGCGCACGATGTCGCGTATCTCATGCTGGCTGCTGGCATTGGTTTCTGAGAGCTGGTCCTTGAGTTCGCGAATTTGCTGATCCTGGCGCGCCATCATTTGGCGGATATCCTCGGCCCGCAGCTCGCGCTCGATATCCGAGCGGGCATTGTTGACCATGCGCTTGGCCCGGCCGAGCCACTGCCCGGCCGTGCGGGCCAACCCCGGCAATCGCTCGGGGCCGACCACCAGCAGGCCGATCACTAAGATCAGCATCAGCTCCCATAAGCTCGCGTCGAACATGGCGGGGCTTCCGTTACGCTAGGCCAGATGAGCACTCAAAGCTCACACTTTTTCCTCGGACTTGCTGTTCACCGGTTTGGCCTCGGCCTCGTAAACCGAGCCTTGGCTGTCGATTTGGCGGGGCGCTTGGTTCGCTTCATCGGTCTCAGCCTCGGCTTGTTCGGACTCGCGCTCGCTCTCTCCCATCGAGTTCTTGAAGCTCTTGATGGCATCACCGAGATCCGAGCCCAGATTCTTCAAGCGTTTGGTGCCAAACAACATAATGACGATCAATAAAATCAACAATAACGACCATGGACTAATGCCACCAAAACCCATTTTATAACTCCATCATCAATATATCTGTGGGGGCGAATGTATGCAGCCGACGTAGTCAAACAATCCGCTACGCCGAGCCGGTCCGTCTTGCCTTTTCTGCCAGACCTGACAAGCCGAAGCGCCGTGCCAGTTCAGCCAGCACATCATCGGGCTCAAGCTCGTGGTAACTCAACAGCACCAGGCTATGAAACCAGAGGTCGGCGATTTCATGGACAAGCGCGGCGCTGTTGCCGTCTTTGGCGGCCATGACCGTCTCGGTGGCTTCCTCACCAATCTTTTTCAAGATGGCATCGAGTCCCTTTGCATACAATTTGGCCACATAGGAATGCTCGGGTTCAGCCTGTTTGCGGGCGGCGAGCACTTGCGCCAATTGGGTCAAGACCGTTTCGGCCGGAGCCGCCGGCTGGCCATCGTCCTGGGCTCCAGCAGTGCTCATAACCTCACCTCGACTCCGGCTCGCGCCATGGTTTGTTTAGCCTCGGCGATGGTGTAATCGCCGAAATGGAAGATGCTCGCGGCCAGCACGGCATCGGCGTGGCCCTCGGTTACCCCGGCCACTAAATGCTCGAGCTCGCCGACCCCGCCGGAGGCAATGACCGGCACCGGCACAGCTGCGCTGACGGCACGGGTCAAGGGCAAGTCGAAGCCGGCCCGTGTCCCATCTCGGTCCATACTGGTCAGCAGGATTTCGCCAGCGCCATAGTCAGCCATCTGCCGGGCCCAGGCCACAGCATCCAGGCCGGTATCGCGGCGGCCGCCGTGAGTAAAAATATGCCAGACCGGGGCCTGCTCGGCGAAACCGGTCTGCTTGGCGTCGATGGCCACCACGATACACTGCGAGCCGAAACGATTCGCTGCCTGGCGGACGAATTCCGGATCCTTGACCGCTGCCGTGTTGATGGACACTTTATCGGCTCCGGCGTTGAGCAGGCGCCGGATGTCCTCGAAACGGCGAATGCCGCCGCCTACCGTCAGGGGGATGAACACTTCGGCGGCCACCGCCTCGACTACATGGATCAGGGTATCGCGCTCGCTGGAACTGGCAGTGATGTCCAGAAAGGTGATCTCGTCGGCGCCGGCGGCGTCATAGCGTCGGGCGACTTCCACGGGGTCGCCGGCATCACGGATTTCGACGAACTTGACCCCTTTGACCACCCGCCCGGCATCGACATCCAGACAGGGAATAATACGCTTGGCAAGGCCCACGATTAAACCTGCGTTAGCTCATCGACCAAAGTCTGTGCCTTGGCCAGATCAATGTCGCCCTCGTACAAGGCACGGCCGATAATCGCCCCGTCGATGCCTTCCTCGGCCACCGCGCACAGCGCGCGGATGTCGTCTTCGCTGCTTACGCCGCCGGAGGCGATGACCGGGACGTTCACCGCCTGCGCCAAGGCGACAGTGGCAGCGATGTTCACGCCCTGCATCATGCCATCGCGGCTGATATCGGTATAAATGATGGCGGCCACGCCATCGCGCTCAAAGCGGGCGGCGATATCGGTCACACTGTGCCGTGACAGTTTCGACCAGCCATCCACTGCGACCTTGCCCTCGCGGGCATCGAGGCCGACGATGATATGGCCGGGAAATTCCAGACACATGTCGTTGACGAAATGTGGCGCGCTGACCGCCTTGGTGCCGATAATGGCATAGCTGACCCCAACATCCAGGTAGGTCTGCACCGCCTCTTCATCCCGAATGCCGCCGCCGACCTGCACGGGTACCTCGCCACACACCTCGACCATGCGGCCGATAAGGGCGGCGTTTTGCGGCGTGCCATTGGTCGCCCCATCGAGGTCCACCACATGCAGCCGCCGCGCGCCGGCTGCCAGCCAGCGCTCAGCCACGGCCACCGGATCATCGGCAAAAACCGTCTCGTCCTCCATACGCCCCTGCCGCAAGCGCACACAGCGGCCGTTTTTGATATCGATCGCGGGGATCAACAACATTGCTCGACTCCAAAACCAACCCTAATAAGAACCATCCCAATGCATAAAATTGGCCAATAAGGCCAAACCCACCGCCCCGCTTTTCTCCGGATGACATTGCAAGGCGAAGACATTGTCCGTAGCCAGCGCCGCGGTAAAGTCGATCCCGTAAGTCGTTACCGCCGCGGTCAACGAAGCCTGTTCGGGCACCACATAATAGCTATGGACAAAATACATGCGCGCGCCTGGCTCGATCCCGGCCCAGAGCGGATGCGCCCGGCGCGGCCAAACTTGATTCCAACCCATGTGCGGGATCTTCAGGCGCCGACCATCGGTGTCGGCCAAACCGTGTCCGAAATAGCGGACTTCACCGGGGAACACCCCAAGACAATCCGTGCCGTCGTTCTCTTCGCTGCGGCTCAGCAAGACTTGCAGGCCCATGCAGATGCCGAGGAACGGCTTTGCTCGGGCAGCCTGTAACAGCGGCTCGATCACGGCATGCGCAGCCAGGGCCTGCATGCAATCCCGCGCCGCCCCCTGGCCCGGGAAAACCACGCGCTCAGCGGCCGCAATCCGCGCCGGGTTGTCGGTTACCCGCACGGTCTGCCGCGGGCCGCTGACATGCTCGAGCGCCTTGGCGACCGAGCGTAGGTTACCCATGCCATAATCGATGACAGCTATCTCGCTCATTGCTGCTCACTCCCGCTCGCGCGAGTCAAGCGCGCTCCCTGGTCTCATAAACAGCCCTTGGTCGACGGCATCTTATCTTGCAGCGCGGCATCCGGCGCAACGGCAACCCGCAAGGCCCGGCCGAACGCTTTGAAAATGGTCTCGGCGATATGATGTGCGTTGCTACCGCGCAAATTGTCGATATGGACGGTGGCCGCTGCATGATTGGCAAACCCCTGGAAGAACTCATGGCAGAGGTCGACATCGAAATCGCCGACCCGGGCACGTGGGAAGTCTACCGTATAACACAAGCCGGGGCGCCCGGACAGATCGATGACCACCCGCGACAGGGCTTCGTCGAGGGGTACATAGGCATGGCCGTAGCGATTGATACCGCGCTTGTCGCCCACTGCTTCGGCCAGCGCCTGGCCCAGGCAGATCCCTACATCTTCAACCAGGTGATGCGCGTCCACTTGCAGGTCGCCCTCAGCCTGCAGGCTCATGTCCAGGCCGCCATGGCGCACGACCTGCTCGAGCATGTGCTCGAAAAAGGGTAAACCGCTGCTTAAACTCGCTTGCCCTTGTCCCGCCAGCGATAAGCTCAGGCGAATCCGAGTCTCCTGAGTGTTGCGTTCGATCTGCGCGCTACGCTCTGCCATTGACCGCGATGTCTCTTGAGTACGAGGTTGAATGAAAGCTTGACCCAATATAGATGCTACTGAAACTTATTGCACGCCCGCCGCGTCCACAAGCACAATTTAGCCCGCGTTGCATTGAGCTGTGACATATCAAGCACAAGTAACCCACGAATGCTATAGTTTCTTGATCCCGATCAAATGAACAGCGGACAATACCGTGAACCAAGTGAAAAAGGTGCCATGCCATGGGTGATCTGTCGTCAAACAATATCGTTGATCTTCCCAGTCTCAAGCAAGCCTGCAAAAGTTGCAGTCTCCATGACCTATGCCTGCCCATGGGCATTCCTGAACATGATCTCTCGCACCTCGAGCATATCGTCAAGCCGCGCCGCCCGTTGCAGCGGGGCGAGCATCTTTATCGGCCGGGCGATAACCTGGCCTCGGTATATGCCGTGCGGGCCGGGTCCATCAAAACCTATACGCTAACTGACGACGGTCAGGAGCAGGTCATCGGCTTCCACCTGCCCGGCGAGGTTCTGGGCCTTGATGCCATCTGCGACGATGTGCATCCCTGCGCGGCCCGCGCCCTGGAAACTACCAGCGTCTGCGAATTGCCCTTCGAGCGCCTTGCCGAGATTGCCGCCGAAATACCCGGCTTGCAGCATCAATTATATCGGCTGATGAGTCGCAGCCTGCGCTCCGATGAGCATTTCATGACTCTGCTTGGCAAAAAAGCTTCCGATCAGCGCTTGGCAGCCTTCCTGTTGGGCCTGTCACAACGGTTCAGTGATCGCGGCTATTCACGACTGGAGTTTAACTTAAGTATGTCCCGCAGCGATATTGCCAATTATCTTGGGCTAGCGGTAGAAACCGTGAGTCGGTTGTTCACTCGCTTTCAGTCGGCGGACATCATCGATGTCAATCGCAAGCTGGTGACAATCAAAGACCCGGTGGCACTGGAGATACTGGCTGGGCTGCACGATAGCGAACCGGCTAAATCCGCGCGGCCTTAGCCCGGCGCCTCATGGTTCTGGGGCCTGCCCGGCAACAGGCGGTGCGGCCCGCAGCCAAAACGTGACCGGCCCATCGTTGGTTAAAGTTACTTGCATGTGAGCACCGAACCGGCCGGCTGCGACCTCGCGATGGCGCTGCTTTGCGAGGTTGACAAGGTAGGCGAACAAGCGTTCGCCTACGGCGGGTGCCGCCGCCGGCGTAAAGCTTGGCCGCATGCCTTTGCGGGTATCGGCAGCCAGCGTGAATTGCGGCACCAGCAGTAAGCCGCCCGGCAGGTCGCTGACGCTGAGGTTCATGCGCCCTGCGGCGTCGGCGAACACGCGGTAGCCGAGCAACCGGTCCGCCAGACGCTCGGCCTGGGCTTCACTATCGCCGCGCTCGACGCCGAGTAGCACCACAATGCCATGATCAATGGCGGCAATCCGCTCACCGTCCACCGTTACCGCGGCTTCGGTGACCCGTTGTAATAAGCCGATCACATTTGAGTCCGTAACGTTTAAGCCAATCTCGATTCAAGCCTTGCACGGGTAGCTAAAGCCGCCCCAAAGGGCGGGGGTTAACGCCCCAAGCCGGTCCAGGTAGGGCGGGCTTCAGCCCGCCACGGCTGAGCCTAACCACAACGCCATCGGTCGGTTGCAACCGACCCTACGCAGATGGTTAACACGCCGGGGCCTCTTGCTAGGCCGTCTGGCGAGCGTATCATAAGGGGAATGCAGGCACCGACACCACCACCGAAATCCATTCGCCGCGCCGCCGGCCGGGCCATTGCCGATTACCGCATGATCGCGAGCGGCGACCGCATTCTGCTCGGGCTATCCGGCGGTAAGGACTCGCTGACCTTGCTGCATGTCCTGCTGTATTTGCAGCGCCATGCGCCAGTCGCCTTCGATATCGCCAGCGTCACCATCGACCCGCTTACCACGGGCTTCGACCCGAGCCCGCTAACCGCTTATGCTCGCTCCCTGAGTGTGCCGCATTGGCATATCCGCGAGCCCATCGTCGAGTTGGCGCAACAGCACATGAGCAACGACTCCTATTGTGCCTTTTGTGCTCGCATGCGCCGCGGCTTGATCTATCGCACGGCCCGCGAGCACGGCTACAATGTGGTCGCTTTAGGGCAGCATCTGGATGATTTGGCGGAGAGTTTTTTGATGTCGGTCTTGCGCGGCGGGCGCCTGCAGACCATGAAAGCGCATTATCGCATTGAAGCCGGTGACCTGCGGCTGATCCGGCCGCTCGTCTATTTGCGCGAGCGGCAGGCCCGTGACTTTGCCCAAACGGCCGGCTTGCCGATTATCCAGGACAATTGTCCCGCCTGTTTCCGCGCCCCCAGCGAGCGCGACCGCATGAAGCAGCTGCTGACCGCCGAAGAACAAGCCAATCCCCGTGTCTTCAAAAGCCTGTTAGCAGCCATGCAGCCCTTGATGGCCGCCGGTGAGTTGGACGCAGACAGCCCTGCCAAGTGCTCGCGATGACCAAACCTGACCTCACCCGCCTCGGTCTGGTGCTGCTGGTCCGTGTCCTGGCCGTGATGCCGCTGCGCGTTTCCCATGCCCTCGGCCAGTTCATCGGTGGCCTGCTGGGGTATTTCCCTAATGGCCTGCGGCGCGTCAGCCTGATCAATCTGGCATTATGCTTTCCGGAGCAAACGGCGGCTTGGCACCGGCGCATCGCCCGCCAGAGTCTGGCCGAGACGATCAAGGCGGCCTTGGAAGCGCCGCGTTTGTGGCGGCTGTCGAGCGATCGTATCCGCGCCCTGCTCGTCGACCAAGTAGGCGAGGTGCCGAGCCCCGCCGCGCTGGCGGACAAGCGGTATGTTTTGGCGTCGCCGCATCTCGGTTCCTGGGAGTATGCCGGCCTGTATGCCGCAACCTTTTGTCGCATGACCACGTTGTATCGCCCGCCGCGCCTGGCCGTCCTGGAACAGCCTTTACGTCAGGCCCGGGCCAACACCGGCGCGCAGCTGGTGGCAACCACTGTTGCCGGCATGCGGTCGCTGTACCAGCGCCTGGACGCAGGCGGCTGCCTTGGCATCCTGCCCGATCAGGCCCCGCGCCGCGACCATGGCGTCTTCGCCCCATTTTTCGGCCTGCCCGCCAACACCATGATTCTGCCCCACCGGTTTGCCTTGCGTTATGGCTGTCCGGTTTATATGACCTTTGCTGAGCGTCTGCCCAAGGGGCGCGGCTATCGGCTGCATTGGCATCGGGTCGACCAGCGGTTGTATCAGCGCGATCCGGTGGCCGCAGCGACCGCTCTGAACGCTGCCGCGGAGTACCAAATCCGCCGCTGCCCGGCCCAGTACACCTGGTCTTATAAGCGCTTCAAGCGTCAGCCCGATCCACAGCAGGTCAATCCTTACCGCCGCTAACCGGTTGGTCCTGGCGGCGCTGCCTGGCGCCGGCGCGGCGAGTTGTAAAACCCCAGGCCGGCCGGTTTGTCCTACAGACGGCGATGTGTCACCTTTGCCATTTAACAAGTCAAGCAAACCCGAGGGGATAGGGCCCATGTCCATGACCATTGATCGCATTGCCGGAACCTTTGAGATGCTGCAAGACTGGGAAGAGCGTTACCAGTTTATTTATGACCTGGGCAAGCGCCTGCCGGCCTTAGATGAGCGGTTCAAGGACAGCGACCATCAAGTCCATGGCTGTATGAGTCAGGTATGGTTCAATGTCCAGCCGTCCGCCGCTGAGCCTGACCGCCTGGAGTTGGCCGGGGAAAGCGATACGGCCGTGATTCAGGGCATTGTCGCCATCCTGGTGGCCTTGTATTCCGGCAAAACCCTGGCTGAGATGCTGGCCGTGGATGCCGATGAGGTGTTCGAGCGGTTGGGGATTTACGACCACTTGAGCCCGAATCGGCATGTCGGGGTGTATGCCATGGTGGAGAAAATCCGCAGCCTAGCTCAGGCGTCCGCTGCCGCGGCGGCTTAACCGGTCAAGGACCGTCGGCCAAACAGCGGCCCGCCTGCGCAAACGTCGCGTTCATGGCAGCTTATAGCTGGCGGGGTGGTTTATCATTCGCCCCGGCTGCTCGATGTTTCCGAACTCGCGGATTTTGCGGATTTTGTCGAGCGTTTACTGGCCGATTTGGCCCGGCTGCGGGTTTTGGGCTTGGCTGTCGCGGTTTTGTCCATGGTCGCGGCGCTGGCCTCCTCAGCGTTCCCGCTATTGGTGTCGCCTGGCGTGCTGCTCGTTGCTGCCGGGCGTTGGTGTTTGCCGGTTTTCGTGGTCGTTGTCGCTGTCGATTGCGACGCCTCCTTGCTGGTCGCTGCCTTGCGCGTTGTTTTGGCCTTGCCCGTGCTCGCCTTGGCCGGCGCGGATTCGGCTGTGGACTTGGCCGCGGCCGCTTGGTTCGGCGAACGCTTGGCAGAGGCGCCGGTTTTCTTGCCACGCGTCTTGCGCTCGGGCGCTTCGGCAAGCAGGCGCTGGCATTCCGCTAGCGGCAGCTCGGCGGGCTCGACCTCTTTGGGGACCTTGGCGTTTTTCTTGCCATCGGTGATATACGGGCCGTAGCGGCCTTTGAGGACCTGTATCCCGACCTGATCGAACTGCTGGATGATGCGCTCGGCATCGGCGCGTTTTTTCTCCGCAACCAGCTCCAGGGCGCGTTCGGGGCTGATGGTCAGGGGGTCCTCGTCGCGCAGGGAAACGAATTTGTTGCCATAGCGGACATACGGGCCGAAGCGGCCGATATTGGTGCTGACCGGTTCACCCTCCGGGGTTTCGCCGAGCTCGCGGGGCAGCTTGAACAGCTCCAGGGCTTCGGCCGGCGTGATGGTGTCCATTTTCTGGCCCGGCTTGAGGCCGGCGAAACGGGGTTTTTCCTCGTCATCGCGGGTACCGATCTGGATGAAGGGGCCGTAGCGCCCCATGCGCACCGACACGGGGCGGCCGCTGGCCGGATCGGTGCCGAGCTGGCGGGCCTGGGCGGCTTCATCGCGGCTGACGCTTTGCTCCTTGTCCTCGACTTGCTGGCTGAAGGCCTGCCAGAAACTCTCGAGTACCGGTATCCAATCCTTCTCACCCCGGGAAATGCCGTCCAACTCGTCTTCGAGCTCGGCGGTGAAGTCGTAATCGACATAGCGCTCGAAATGCTGGGTCAGGAATTTATTGACCACCCGGCCGATATCGGTGGGATGAAAACGTTTGTTTTCCAATACCGCATAATCGCGCTGCTGCAGGGTCGAGATGATGGCGGCATAGGTCGACGGCCGGCCGATGCCGTATTCCTCCAGGGCGCGCACCAGCGTAGCCTCGCTGTAACGCGGCGGCGGTTCGGTGAAATGCTGCTCGGGGCGGATGGCGTCGAGGGCGACCCGCTCGCCTTCCCGCATGGTCGGCAGCAGGCGCTCGTCATCGTCTTCCTTGACGTCATCCTGGCCCTCCCGGTACACCGCCATGAAGCCGGGATGGCGAATGGCCGAGCCGGTTGCCCGGAACAGGTGCCGGGGCTCGCCGGCGGCGAGATCGACGGCCACCGTATCGAGGGTGGCATGGATCATCTGGCTGGCCACCGTGCGTTTCCAGATCAAATCATATAGCTTGAATTGTTCCTCGCTCAGGGTGGCCTTGATGGCTTCGGGCAGGCGTTTGGCGGACGTTGGGCGGATCGCTTCGTGGGCTTCCTGGGCGTTCTTGGAGCGGGTCTTGTACGTGCGCGGCTTGGCCGGGACATTCTCGGCGCCATAGCGTGAGCCGATCAGCTCGCGGATTTCGTTGACCGCTTCATTGGCCAGATTCACCGAGTCGGTCCGCATGTAGGTGATCAGGCCGACCGGCCCGCCCGAGCCGAGAGAAATGCCCTCGTATAATTGCTGGGCGATGCGCATGGTGCGCTGGGCAGAGAAACCGAGCTTGCGCGAGGCCTCCTGCTGCAAGGTGGAGGTAATGAACGGTGGCGCGGGATTGCGCTTGCGCTGCTTTTTTTCCACTTTATGGACGATGAGCTCACCGGCGGCGGCAGCCATCAAGGTGTCATAGGCGGCCTTAGCGAGCTCGGCCGAGTTGATATCGAATTGCTCGAGCTTGCTGCCCTGATAGACCGTCAGTTTGGCCGCAAAGGCTTGGTCATGCTGGCGCGCATCGGCCTCGATGGTCCAGTATTCCTGGGCAACGAAACGCTCGATTGCTTCCTCGCGCTCGACGATCAGACGCAGGGCCGGACTTTGCACGCGGCCGGCCGACAAGCCCCGGCGGATCTTTTTCCACAGCAATGGCGAGAGATTGAAGCCGACCAGATAATCCAGCGCCCGGCGCGCCTGCTGGGCGTTGATCAGATCGGTGGACAGTCCCCGCGGATGGGTGATGGCCTCATTGACAGCCCCTTCGGTGATTTCATAGAAAACCACCCGGTGCACCGGTTTGTCAGCAAGCTCGCCGCGCGCTTTCAGGACTTCGTATAAATGCCAGGAGATGGCCTCGCCCTCGCGATCCGGGTCGGTCGCGAGGTACAGCGCATCGGCTTTGTCGAGGGCTTTGGCGATGGCGTCGAGGTGCTTTTGGTTGCGTTCGATCACCTCGTAATGCATGGCAAAGTCCTGCTCGGGATCGACCGCGCCGCCCTTGGGGATCAGATCGCGTACATGGCCGTACGAGGCCAGCACCGAGAAATCCTTGCCGAGGTATTTCTTGATAGTCTTGGCTTTGGCGGGCGATTCGACGATGACCAGATTGCCGCTCATAGGAACTCACGTATCGCAGTAGGGGAAATGTCAGTGCAGGGGCGCACCTTCGAAGTCGCGCATCACATCTTCGAGGCCGACCTGGGTGGCTTCCTGATCGGGATGGTTGAACAGCACCATAAGGACCACCCATTTGAGCTGTTCCAGGTCGATTTCGTCAGCATCCAGGGCCATGACCCGCTCGATCACCATCTCCCGCAGATTCGGATTGAGGATGCCGCGCTGCTCCAGATAGAGCAAAAAGCCGCGGCTTTCCATGCTCAGGCGATTCGTTTCATCCGTGGTGTAGACCCGGATGGAGCGGGCAGTGCCACCTTCGCGATACGCGAAATCTTCATCGACCAAGGTTTCCAACCAGGCGAACGCCTTTTCGATCTCGCCGTTGGGAAAGCCGGCTTCGAGTAAATTCTGCTCCAGGGTGTCGCGATCGGGCTCGCTGTCGGCCTCGTCGTCAGCATAGTGCTCGAACAGATACATTAATACGTCCAGGACGTTCTCTTTCATGGCGCTTTCTCGGGTTGAGGTCGCGATACTTCCTTAAGAGGCAGGCCAGGTCAATGCCGGGCGTGCGGCTTGGCCGGTATGTCGGTCGTGTTATCGGTCGGTTACATAAATTATTGCATAAGTTTACGCAGCGCCTCCCCCCAAGGTGGCAGCAGTGCTGAGCAATCCGGTTCAAAAGCTTATGCAAATATGAATACTTGTCAGGCAATCGCCAGGCGTTGATAGCGCCCACCTTGCAAAGCTTCGATCGCGCCTTCCAATTCCAGTATTAGCAGCATGGAGGAAACGGTATCAGCGGTCAATCCACTGCGGCTGACTAGGACATCGATATCGGCCGGCTCGTTGCCGAGGGCCTGCAACAGCCGATAGCGGGACTCGGCCTCGGCGCCATGCGTGGCGGGCAGCGCCAAATCCAATTGCGGCGGAGGCTGGGCGGCTGGCTCAGACACCGACGCGGGGGGCGGTAGCCAGTTCAGCTCGGCGAGGATGTCGTCAACTTGTTCGACCAGCTTGGCGCCTTCACGAATCAAACGATGACAGCCGCGGCTCGAGGGGTTACGAATGGAGCCCGGTACGGCGAACACTTCGCGCCCTTGCTCGGCCGCCAGGCGGGCGGTGATCAGGGAGCCGCTGTTGGCACCGGCTTCAATGACCAGGGTGCCCAGGGACAGGCCACTGATGATCCGATTGCGTCGGGGGAAATTGCCGCTGCTCGGCTGGGTGCCGACCGGCAGCTCGGTGATCAGCGCGCCATGGGCCGCAATGCGCTCGGCAAGCTGGCGATTTTGGGCCGGATAAATGCGGTCCGGGCCCGTGCCCATCACCGCCAGGGTAATACCGGCCTCGGTGCTGGCGCCTTCGTGAGCGGCAGTATCAATGCCGCGCGCCAGGCCACTGACCACGGCCAGGCCGTGCTGGTTGAGTTCTTGGGCCAGGTTGCGGGCGATTTCCTTGCCCTGAGGGGTGGGCTCACGCGTGCCGACAAGGGCGATCGCCGGCCGATTCAGACTAGCGCGTTCGCCGTTGACGAACAATAGCGGCGGTGGCGCGGGGATTTGCCGTAACTGCTCGGGGTAATCGGCATCCGCGTAGGTCACTAGATGATGACGCGGATTCGCTGCCAGCCAGGCATAATCGCGCTCCGCTGCCTGGTCGTCAGACTGGTTGAACGCACTCAGGGCCTTGCCTTTGAGGCCGAGGGCGGCGAGTGTCTGCCGGTCGGCTGCCAAAGCGGCTTGCGGCGTACCGAAATGCTGCAGGAGCCGGTGATAATAAACCGGCCCGATGCCGGGCCGACGCCATAACCGCAGCCAGCTCAGGGGGTCGGGTGAGACAGGCATGCGTGTGGTTTATGGGGCTTTGATGGCATCGCCGACATGAATGGGGCGCCGTGATTCCATGACCAGGGCATAGCTTAGCTTGTCGAAGCTGCGAAAGACCATCATCAGGCCGGTGCGCTCGTCGGGCAGGGTGAACCGGCTTTTGCCGACCGAGCCGACTTCGTCCCTGACCACGCGCCCAGAGCGAAACACGGCGAAAACGGCCCCGCGCTCAATACCCTCGCGCTGGCCGCGGTTGACAATGGCCACTTGGTATTTGCCGATTTGCGAGATGGCATTGAACAAGTCGACGACCACCCCTTGGATGTCAGCCGGCGGTGCTTTGGGGAAGAACGTATAAATCGGTGGCTGATCGGAACCGGCGAGCAGCCGGTCGCCTTTAAGCACTTCGCGCACGGTTTCGGTCAGCTGCACCGTGGCCGGTTTGCCCTGGCGGACCAGTTCTGCATCGCCGACGTAGATGATCTCGTTGCCGAGGACTTCGCGGGTTGCGGGATCCCGGATTTGCTCACCACGCCGGTAAACCTCGAAGCGCTGCAGCTTGGCGAGCTCGGGATCGGCCGCCAGACCGCGGACATAAACGTGGTCGCCCGCGCCGTAGACGAGCCGCTCGTCCTGGGAGTCGACGATATAAGGGGCCGCTTCATAGGCCGTTTGCTCGAGCAGCCGCGGCCTGGCCAGGAAGGGCCGGACGGTTTGCACGGGAACGCCCCGGCGGGCATGCTCCAAAGGGGCCGAGCGCACCCGTGGGGATAGCTTGACGGGGCGGGCAAGCGCCAGCGCCTTGCCGTGCAGCTCGGCGGGCCGGCCTGCCGAGCTCAGCGGCTGGCCGTGGCGCTGCACGGTGAGCCGGGTTTGGCCATTCACCTCGGTCAGGGTGATGACATCCTTGGGGTAGATGAGATGCGGGTTGCGGATATGCGGGTTGGCGCGCCAGACTTGCGGCCATACCCAGGGGTTATCGAGAAAGCGCCCGGCGATGTCCCACAGGGTATCGCCGCGTTTGACGACGTATTGGCGCGGTGCGTCCCGCCGGATCATGCGGCGGGGCGGTGCCGGCTCGGTGGCGGCTTCGGCCGGGTCCGGCTCGCTGGCGGCGGCGTCAGCGGCAGCCGCCGGGGCTGCAGTAGCCGCCGCAGGGGAGGACTCGACGGGATTGCTGGCGCAGCCGGCCACAGTGAGTGACATGAAACCGGACAAGACGACGATGACGACGGCTACAACCTGGCGAGCGGTGGGTCGCATGATGTGGCTTCCTGTTGGGCGAAGGTCAGCGTTGGCAACAGAACCGGCGGTGCGGTAATCGAGTCAATGTTGAGTATGCGAGCAAATGTTAGCCGCAGCCGGTAGAATTGTAAAATTATGGGTAACTTTCCAAGTTTTGACTAGCGAATTGAAGGGGCTTGTGCTTATGTCTATGCTCGATATCCTCCATTATCCCGACACGCGCCTGCGCACTGTCGCCAAACCGGTTGCCGAGGTCGACGGCCAGCTGCAAAGTTTGATCGACGGCATGCTGGAAACCATGTACGCCGCCCCAGGCATCGGCCTAGCCGCGACCCAGGTCAATGTCCACCAGCGCTTGCTGGTGATCGACATTTCCGAGGACCAGAACCAGCCGCTGTGCTTGATCAATCCGGAAATTCTGGCCCGCGACGGGGAAGAGGAAATGGAAGAAGGCTGCTTGTCGGTGCCGGGTATTTATGAAAAGGTCAAGCGGGCCGAACGCATCCATTATAAGGCCGTTGATCGCAACGGCGAGCCGTTCGAACGTGAGGCCGACGGCCTGTTGGCAGTATGTATCCAGCACGAGCTGGATCATCTGGAAGGCAAGGTGTTCGTCGATTACCTGTCTGCTTTTAAGCGCCAGCGTATTCGTCAACGCCTGGCCAAACAGGCCCGGCAGCAGGCCGGCAAGCCGGCGCAGCCGGCCCAGGCTGCGCTCTAGCGGTGCCTGGGCGTAAGCGGTTGGATAAGGTTATTGTGTGGGTGATCAGGGCGTGAGGATGTACCGATGAGTCAAGCGCTGCGGGTGGTTTATGCCGGGACACCGGAATTCGCCGTGCCGGCTTTGCAGGCGCTGCTCGATTCCCGGCATGCGGTGGTGGCGGTCTATACCCAACCGGACAGGCCCGCCGGGCGGGGCCGCAAGCTCCGGCCAAGCCCCGTCAAGGCGCTTGCGCAAACGCATGATTTGCCGGTGGAGCAGCCGGCGCGTCTGAAAGGCAGCGAAACCCTGGAGCGGCTCGCCGGCTATGCCCCCGATGTCATGGTGGTGGCCGCCTACGGCTTGATCCTGCCGCAACGGGTCTTGGCCCTGCCCGCCCACGGCTGCCTGAATATCCATGCCTCGCTGCTGCCGCGCTGGCGCGGGGCGGCGCCCATTCAGCGGGCATTGTTGGCCGGCGATACCGAAACCGGCGTAACCATCATGCAAATGGCGCCCGGCCTGGACACCGGCGCTATGCTGCTGAAACGGGCCTGCCCTATCCGTGATACGGAGACTGCCGCCAGCCTGCACGATCGGCTCGCGACACTGGGTGCCGAGGCACTGCTGGCGACGCTGGAGCAGCTCGTGGCCGGCGAACTGCAGCCCGAGCCCCAGGATGAGGCGGCGGCCTGTTACGCGGCCAAGCTGGACAAGGCCGAGGCGGCGCTGGATTGGTGCGAGCCCGCCGTGGTATTGGCGCGGCAAGTTCGCGGCTTCAATCCCTGGCCGATCGCCTATACTTACTATCAAGGCCAGCCGCTGCGGATCTGGGCGGCGACGCCGCTGGCCGCGGACGCCGAGGTGGCGGCCCGGCAACCGGGCGAGATCGTGGCCGCGACCGCCGCGGGTATCGATGTCGCGACCGGTCAGGGCATTTTACGCATTACCGAGCTGCAATTGCCTGGCGGCAAGCCCCTCGCGGCCGGCCAATTCCTCAATGCCCGGTCCCTGGCAGGGGTGCGCTTTACCAATGAATAAACCGCAGCGGCGTGCATTCCTGCTAATCTGTCCGTATTGAACCTCTCAAGCAGCCCGTAACCTAATTATGGCCAATGCTTCCCCCCGGGCGCTTGCAAGCCGGGCGCTGCAGCGTGTTATTGCCCATGGCGAGTCCTTAAGCGAAGCCATCCCCGCTGCCCGGGCGCCGCTCGGCGAGCAGGCCGCCGGGGCTTTGGTGCAGGCTTTGTGCTATGGGGCTTTGCGTTATCACTACCGCCTGTCGGCCCTGCTGCAGCGTTTGCTGCAACGGCCGTTGCGCCAGCGTGATCGCGATATCGAATGCCTGCTGCGCATCGGCTTGTATCAACTCATGGCGATGGATTTGCCGGCCCACGCTGCTGTGCATGAAACCGTGGCAGTGACCCGCGAGTTTGGCAAGGCCTGGGCGAGCGGCCTGGTCAATGGCGTGCTGCGGCGGTTTCAGCGCGACCAGGCCCGCCTGCTGGCCGAGCTCGAAGGCGTTCCGGCCACGGCCTATGCGCTGCCGAACTGGCTGCTGCAGCGCTTGCAGCGCGCCTATCCCGAGGACTGGGCCACGCTTGCGGCTGCCTGGCTGGAACGGGCGCCTATGACCCTGCGGGTCAATACCAGCCAAATCAGCCGGGATGCTTATCAAGCGCAATTGGCAGCCGCCGGTATCGCGGCCCAAGCGCATAGCTTTGCCCCGACGGCCCTGGCGCTGGCCGCGCCGGTGGCCGTGACCGAGCTGCCGGGTTTTGCGGCCGGGCAAGTCTCGGTGCAGGATGCCGGCGCCCAATTGGCAGCGCCCTGGCTGGACTGCCGGCCGGGCATGCGGGTGCTGGATGCCTGCGCGGCCCCCGGCGGCAAGACCGGGCATTTGCTGGAAAGCGTCGGCGGTGAGCTCGATCTGACCGCGCTCGATAACGACCCCGAGCGCTTGGCGCGGGTCGCAGAAACCATGCAGCGCTTGGGTTATGCGGGGCGCTTGGTGAACGCCGATGCTGGCGAGCCGGCGGCGTGGTGGCAGGGTGAGCCGTTCGAGCGTATCTTGCTGGATGCGCCGTGCACAGCCACCGGCGTCATCCGGCGTCATCCTGATATTCGAGTGCTGCGCCGGGATAGCGATGTCGCGGCCCTGGCGGGGCGGCAACTGACCTTGCTGCAGACTCTATGGCCTTTGTTGGCGCGCGGCGGTGCGTTACTGTACTGCACTTGCTCGGTGTTGCCCGAGGAAAATGCCGATATGCTGCGGGCCTTTGTCGACGGGCGAGATGATGCGGCAATAGAGCCGTTGTCGGGACCGGCCGGGGCAGCCGGCCGCTGGGGCACTCAAATCAAGCCGGGCGAGCTGGGCATGGATGGATTTTTCTATGCGCGGCTGCGTAAACACTAGTGCTGGCGGTGTGTCGTTACCACGCATAACCTATGAAAATCATAATTTTGGGGGCCGGGCAGGTCGGCAGCTCGGTGGCGCAGAATCTGGCCTCGGAAGCCAATGACATCACCGTGATCGATCAGCGCGCGGACATCCTGCAAGTGCTCCAAGATCGGTTGGATATTCGCACCATCCACGGCCATGGCGCCCATCCGATGGTGTTGGAGCAGGCCGGCGGTGCCGACGCGGATATGATCATCGCCGTGACTAACAGCGACGAGACCAATATGGTGGCCTGCCAGGTCGCCTACACCCTGTTTCATACGCCCACCAAGATCGCCCGGGTACGCGCCGCTGACTACCTCAATCACAGCAAGCTGTTCAAGCAGGATGCCCTGCCCATCGATTATACCATCAGCCCCGAGCAGCTGGTCACCGAGCATATTCAGCGGTTGATCGAGCATCCCGGTGCGCTGCAGGTGCTGGAGTTCGCCCAGGGCAGAGTGCAGCTGGTGGCGGCCCTGGCGTATTATGGCGGGCCGCTGGTGGGCCATGAGCTGCGCGCCCTGCGCACCCACATGCCAGGGGTGGAGGCGCGGGTGGCGGCGATTTTCCGGCGTGGCCGGCCGATCATTCCCGAGGGGCATACCGTGATTGAGGCCGATGACGAGGTGTTTTTCGTCGCGGCCCGCGAAAATATCCAGGCGGTTACCAGCGAATTGCGGCGCCTGGATCGCAAGAACAAGCGGGTGATCTTGGCGGGGGGCGGCCATATTGGCGCGTCTTTGTCCAAACGCCTGGAGGATCGGTTTCAGGTCAGGTTGATCGAGCGCTCGGGCGCTCGGGCCCGCGAGCTTTCCGAGCAACTCGACCGCACCATCGTACTGCAGGGCGATGCCGCTGACGAAGACCTGCTGATCGACGAAAACATCGAGTCCACCGATGTGTTCTGTGCCCTGACCGACGAAGACGAGGCCAATATCCTCTCCGCCATGCTGGCCAAACGCCTGGGGGCCCGGAAAGTCATGTCGATTATCAATCGACCGAGCTATGTGGATTTGGTCGAAAGCAGCCTGGTCGATATCGCGATTTCCCCGCAGCAGGTTACCATCGGTGCGTTGCTGACTCATGTCCGGCGCGGTGATGTGGTCGCGGTGCATTCCCTGCGGCGTGGCGCCGCCGAAGCCATCGAGGCGGTGGCTCATGGCGATACCAAAACCTCCAAAGTCGTCGGCAAACGGGTTGAGCAGATCAATCTGCCTCCCGGTACGACCATCGGTGCCATTGTCCGTGGTGACCAAGTGGTGATCGCCCATCACGACACCGTGATTCTGTCCGAGGACCATGTGATTCTGTTCGTCGTTGACCGGCGGCGCATCGCTGAGGTCGAGCGCTTGTTCCAAGTCAGCGTGACCTTCCTGTAATCATGCGCCTGAAGGTCGTGCAACGGATTCTCGGGCTGCTGTTGATGCTGTTCAGTCTGAGCGTGTTGCCGCCGATACTGATCGGGATACATTATCAGGAGGCGACGCTCACCGCTTTCCTCGATGCTGGGGCGGTCACTTTGCTGACTGGCTTGCTGTTATGGCTGCCGGTTCGCCGCGAGACGCGTGAGCTCGGAGTGCGCGACGGCTTTGTGGTGGTCGTGCTGTTCTGGACGGTGCTCGGGGTGGCCGGTGGCCTGCCGCTGCTGATTGCCGAGCAGCCGACCATCAGCGTGGTTGATGCGGTGTTCGAGTCCATCTCCGGACTGACCACCACCGGGGCCACGGTGATCGTGGGCCTGGATGACCTGCCCAAGTCGATCCTGTTTTATCGCCAGCAATTACAATGGCTCGGCGGCATGGGGATTATCGTGCTGGCCGTGGCCATCCTGCCGATGCTGGGGGTCGGTGGGATGCAGCTTTATCGTGCAGAAACGCCGGGGCCCCTGAAGGACACGAAGCTGACCCCGCGCATCACCGAGACGGCCAAGGCGCTATGGTATTTCTATCTGGCCTTGACCGTGCTCTGCGGCTTTGCTTATTGGCTGGCCGGCATGGATGCCTTCGATGCCTGCTCGCATGCCTTTTCGACCATCGCAATCGGCGGTTTTTCCACTCATGACGCCAGTATAGGCTATTTCGATTCGACGCTGATCGAGGCCGTTGCGGTGGTCTTCATGGTGTTGGCCGGGGCGAATTTTGGCTTGCATTTTCTTGCCCTGCGCCGGCTTGATCCGCGGACTTACTGGCAGGACTCGGAATTTCGGGCCTACATAACTGTGGTATTCGTGGTAGCGCTGTTAACCGGCAGCTATTTATACCTCGCCGAGACCTATGACACCCCATTCACCGCCGTTCATCACGGTGTTTTCCAGGCTGTTTCCATCGGTACCACCACCGGCTTTACCACCACCGATTATGCGAGCTGGCCGGGTTTTCTCCCCGTGCTGTTGTTGTTTGCCTCATTCGTGGGCGGTTGTGCCGGCTCGACCGGAGGTGGGATCAAGGTCATTCGGGTGTTGCTATTGGTCAAGCAAGGGATGCGCGAGCTCAAGCGCCTGGTGCATCCGCGCTCCCAGATTATTATCAAGATCAATGGCAAATCCCTGTCTGATCGGGTGATCGATGCGGTTTGGGGGTTCTTTTCCGCGTATGTGGCACTGTTTGCGCTGATGCTGCTGATCCTGATGGCCACCGGCCTGGATCAGATCACGGCTTTTTCGGCAGTGGCGGCGACGCTGAACAATCTCGGCCCGGGGCTCGGCGAAGTTGGTACTAATTATGCTGAACTGAACGATCCGGCCAAGCTCGTGCTTTGCCTCGCCATGCTGTTGGGGCGGCTGGAAATCTTCACGTTGTTGGTGTTGTTTACCCCGGCCTTTTGGCGCAAATGAATCAATCGGGCTGCTTGGCCAAAACAGGGGCTGGCATGGCTTGAGTAAAATCAACCTTCCATGTTGAGTGAGAAAAGCCACCAGGGCAGGGCCGCAGTCGCCGTGGCGATCAAGCCGCTCAGGGCATTCACGACATCGTTATCGATCCAGCGCATGCCTTGGGCCAGGGGCAAGGGGTTGCCGTTATGGTTGCACTGCTCGGTGAGCCGCCCATTCGGTTCCCGATAACGGGCCTGCAGGGTGGCGCCGAGCAGGCTGTCGATAACCGAGCCCAGAAAGCCGCCGACCGTGATCAGGCTCGCCATACCCAATAAGGTGACAAGGGGCCAGGGAAAGGCCAGGCCTGCCCCTAAAGTAAAACCGAGGGCGATAAACAGGGCGCCGCCCGCTGAAACGGCAAAGCCGAGCCGGCTTACTCCGCCGCTGCTGCCCGGCTCCAGGGGGCGCCAGGTCAGGATGCTGACGGGAGCGCGGCGACTGAGCACGCCGATTTCGCTGGCCCAGGTATCCGCCGTGGCCGCGGCGAGCGCAGTGGCATAAGCCAGCAATAACGCGGGCGTAGCGTATAGGCCGTAGCCGATCGCCAGCAACAGTGCCAAGCCGCCGTTGGCCAGGACCTGCACGTGATCGCGCCGGTTGCCTTTTGCCGGCTGCACGACCAGCCGGGCCTTGCTGTCGCGACCTACGCGGCCGAGCAGACTGCTGGAGATGAAAAACGCTCCGAGCAGCAGCCACAAGCACAAGCCGCCCCCGAGCAGCACACCGCCGCCAACGAGCGTTGCTGCAACTGCGCCACTGCGGGTCAGGCTGCGCCGCCGAAAAGCACTGAAGGCGAGGAACACATTGAGCAGCAAGGCCCAGGCAAGCTGGGCGAGCGAGTCGGCAGGGCCGATCCAGAGCGGCATGAGGGAATTCAAGGGAATCTATAGTAAAAGGGTATTTAGAGGTAGCATCAATCATACAGGCGCAGGGGGTCGATTGAAATCGATCCTACAAGGCAAACATCCTGTAGGGCGGATTTTAACCCGCCAATTCTGAGGTTGAGTCCAGTAGGGCGGGTTTCAACCCGCCACTTCCAAGGTCGGAAAAATCCACCCTACAGCACCGACGTCAACAGGCCGGTCCCATTATCCCACTAGGGTTTCAAGCTAACCACACGCCCTGCTTGCTCAAGCCGTTCAAGCCAGGCCTGCTGCATGGCTGGCGGGCGCTCATTACCCCTTGCCTGGCGTAATACCCAGTGGGTCGCCACGGCTCGGAGGGTCAGCGTATGCTGCCGGGCAAGCTCGAGTGGCTGCGCTTGTCCGCATAGCCTGGCGCAACCGTTATCCTGCGGCCATTCGAATTGGCAATGGGAGGTATGAGGGATGCGCAAGATTAGCTCATGCGCAAGGCCATGGCTCGGCTCGGGCGTGGCGGGTTGCAGCGCTGCCAGCGCGCGATTGCCGGCGTTGCACAGCGATGGTTGGCCGAACAGCAGTAGCCGGGGCGATTGTGGCCCTTGGAGCCGCTCGGCAAACCGGCGGGTGGTGACAGGATCGAGTGCCAAAGTCGCGATGGCAGCCGGGTCTTGCTCAGCGGCGAGCAGGGCGGTGAGGCCACCGGCACTGAAGCCGGCGTACAGCCGGCGGGTGACCTGGCGGGCGTTGGCGATGGCCTGCAAGTCTTCGGCGTTGCGATCATGATGGCCTGCCAGCCAGGTGCTGTTGCACAAGTCGACGGCCACGCTTGGTACACCATGACCGGCCCAATGCGCCGCCCAGCCGCGCAGGGTATCGCGCGAGCGTTGGAAGCCATGGGCGAGGATCACCGTGGCCGTGTCTTTTGGCGGATCGGCCGGGCGATGCATTGCGTACGTGAGCTCGCAACCGTAGGCCGAGATCAGGGTGTGGATTTGCACCTGCACGCGGTCGGCATACGGTCCCGGCCGGGTCAGCCGGACCCAATCGGGGGAGAGCGGCCCCGGCTGATCGGCCGGCGATATCCAGGTGGTGCAGCCGGTCAAGCCATTGATCAACAACCCCCCTGCCAGGGCCAGGCAAGCGGCTCTGGCAGGGCTAAGCAGCGAGTGAGGCTGGCGCTTCAGCGCCAATTGGCCGCGGCCTGATCGAAGGTCGCGGTCATGCGGGCGGCAGGCTGCCCCAGCAGGCTGACCCCGACAATGGCGACACTGGCCAAAATGAAGCCCGGCAAAATTTCATACATCTCGAATATACCGCCGGCCAGCTGCTTCCAGATCACCACCGTCAGTGCGCCGACAATGATCCCCGCTAGGGCACCGGTGCCGGTCATCCGGCGCCAGAACAGTGAGAACAGAATCACCGGGCCGAAAGCGGCCCCGAAGCCGCCCCAGGCATAGGCGACCAAGCCAAGCACCTGCGCTTGCGGATCGCTGGCGATGAGCAGCGCGATCACGGCGATGGCCACCACTGCGAGCCGCCCGACCCACAGCAATTCGGTCTCGCTCGCGCGCGGGCGCAGGAAGGCCTTGTAAATGTCCTCGGTCAGGGCGCTGGAAGCGACCAGCAATTGCGAATCGATGGTCGACATTACCGCCGCCAAAATCGCCGCCAGCAATATCCCGGCGATCCAGGGATGCGTCAGGGCGGTGACTAGCGCGATGAAGACTTTTTCGGCATCTTCCAGGGGCGAGTCGGCGAAATAGGCAATGCCGACATAGCCGACCAGGACCGCTCCCAACAGCGACAGGATCATCCAGCTCATGCCGATCAGCCGCGCGCGCGGGACTTCGGCGGCATCCCGCAGGGCCATAAAGCGCACGATAATATGCGGCTGGCCGAAATAACCCAGTCCCCAGGCCGCCAGGGAAATGATGGCAAACAGGCTCATATCATGGAAAAGCCCGTTATAACTGGGATCAATCCGGTCAATGGCAGTGACGGTCGGCTGCCAGCCCCCGAGAGCCTGGAAGGCGATGATCGGTACAATCAACAAGGCGGCAAACATCAAAAGGCCCTGCAGAAAATCGGTCCAGGATACCGCCAGGAACCCGCCGAGAAAGGTATAGGCGACAATAATGCCACCCCCGATCCACAAAGCGGTGTGATAATCGAAGCCGAAGGTTGCCTCGAACAGCTTAGCACCCGCGACCATTCCGGCGGAGGTATAAAACGCAAAGAACAACAAGATGATGAGGCTGGCGACGACGCCCAGCGCCTGGCGCTGGTCCTCGAAGCGTTTTTGCAGGAAATCGGGCACGGTAATGGCGTCGTTGGCCGTGAACGTGTAAACGCGCAAGCGCTTGGCGACGAATTGCCAGTTCAGATAGGCGCCCACGGTCAGGCCAATGGCGATCCACACTTGGTTTAAGCCACTGGCATAGATCGCACCCGGCAGGCCGAGCAGCAGCCAGCCGCTCATATCGGAGGCGCCGGCTGACAGCGCGGCCACACCGGGCCCCAAGCGGCGACCACCGAGCATGTAATCGGCCAGATTGCGGGTAGCGCGATAGCCGATCGCGCCGATCGCTAGCAGCACGATGAGATAAACAGCAAATGTGACTAATGTCGCGGAAGGAATAAAAGCCTGCATGATTGTTCGCTTTTGTTCGGGCGGTTTGTTGGAACGCTGGATTCGATTGGCCCCTAAGCGCCAAACAGGGATGCAAGCTTAGTCATGATGGCGGTCGGCGGCAAGTTGGCTGAAAACTGCATTACCTATTCGGGTATGCCAAACATCCAGTAATGGAGCGATTCACGATTGAAATCGAGTATGAAATACAGCGCAATGCTATCGGCAGGACCGGGAACGGCTGGGCGGCACATTGAATCAATTGTTTGAGACATATGCCTTGGAGGGGATCGCGATGGCTTATACCTTCGATGACTTTACGCGCGATTTATGTACGGGGGCACCTGGATTGGCTGACACCGACCTACCCGGCGCCGTCGGTCGGGTTAGCACAGCCTCACCCGACTTGAAGCGGCAGAGGGTGTGCGGTCATTAGGGTATGACATTGGGCGTGAGCTGCCCTAGTGTCAGGTTGGGCTAATGAAAGACCTCTTCCGGGGTTTCAGCCGTCAGGATACGATCAAGCCAATCAAGCAAAACATCGGCATCCGCGTGTTCGATCTTCTCCC